>CAXNFZ010000156.1:0-6932 GCA_964201495.1 Chloroflexota bacterium
TGAGAAATTGAGCAGCCTAAGTAGTTTCTAGTTTCCGAAAATCTGAGCGTACGCCTTCGACTGCACGAGAAGTTCCTCGTGACCGCCGATCGCTTCGACGCGTCCCTGCTTCATCACCACGATCACGTCCGCCCAGCGAATCTGGGACAAGCGATGTGTGATAACAAACGTCGTACGCCCCTGCGCGATCTCGAACATCGCGCGCTGAATCTCGTCTTCAGTTGCGCTGTCGATCGCGCTGGTGCTGTCGTCGAGAATCAGAATGCGCGGGTCGGTGAGAAACGCACGGGCAATCGCCAGTCGCTGGCGCTGGCCGCCCGAAAGCGTCACGCCTCGTTCACCTACGACGGTTTCATAACCGTCTTTGAATGTCATGATGAAATCGTGCGCCTGCGCCGCGCGCGCCGCCCGCTCGACCTGCTCGCGCGAGGCGCCGGGCACGCCGAAGCCGATGTTTTCTGCGACGGTGCGCGAGAACAAAAAGATGTCCTGCTCGATGTAGCTGATCTGCCGACGCAGCGCCGCCAGATCCCAGTCGCGCACGTCCACGCCGTCGACGCGCACCACGCCGCTGTCGGTGTCATAGATGCGGTTGATCAGCTTGGTCAGCGTGCTCTTGCCGGCTCCCGTCTGTCCGACGATCGCGACTGTCTGCCCGGCCTTCGCCCGCAGCGTCACACCGCGCAGTGCAGGCCGCGCATCACCTTTGCCTTCGTAGCCAAAAGTCACAGCGTCAAACTCGACGTCGCCCCGCATCGGCTCCGCATAACCAGCCTTATTCTGATCGAGCAGCGTTTCGGCGTTGATCATTTCCAAAATCCGCCGCGCTGACGCCACACCCGACGAGACTTGCGGATACGCAAATTGCGTAGCGAACGTCGGAAAGCGCAGCGAAATCAGCAGTCCGCTGTACGCGACCACATCGCCGATGTTGATTGCGCCGTACAGATACAGCAGCAGCGCGTGCGCCACGCCGAGCGCCAGCGTCACGCCGAGCACCAGGCCGGGCAGATACACAGCCTCGACGTCGCCCTGCGCAATGCTCGCGTTGCGCCAGCGATCCACCATTTCGGTGAAGCGGCTGATTTCGCGCTTCTCCTGCGCCGCACCCTTCACCGTCTCCACACCTTCGATCGCTTCGGCGAGGGTGGCGTTCATCGCCCCGAATGTGCGCCGCACATTCTCCGTCGCCGGCGCCAGGCGATTCAGAAATCGACGCACCGCAAGCGCATAGAAAACGACGAACAAGAACGGAATAATTCCAAGCTGCAGCGAGATGCCTGCACCGAAAATTACCGGGAACAGCAGGAACGCTCCCGAGCCGAGCACCATGTTGATGCCCGGGTTCATGAAGAAGTTCACTTCACGCACGTCGTTCGTCGCGCGCGCCATCACGTCACCGATCCGCTGTCGATCATGGAACGCCATGCTCTTGCCGATCAGGCTGGCATACAACTCTGTGCGCACGTCGCGCTCGATGCGCTGGCCGATGCTCTCGGACGAGAAGTTGCGCCACATCTGCAGCGCTGAGCGCACCAGCTGCGATGCAAGGATGCCGAGTGAGGCAATCAGCAACGAATGCAGATCTGCCTGACCATTGTTGACGCTGTTGAACGCCTGCCCAATCATCAACGGCATCACAGCTCCGCCAGCAGCGTTGCCGAGCGAGCCGAACAAGATGCCAAGTATGTGGATACGATGATGCCAGATGTGCGAGAACAGCCATCGAACCGGACTGCGCCGATCGGAATGCCAATCACTCGCCACTGAAAATTCGGAGATTTCGTCTCGTGTATTGTCTTTGAAGGCGATAGCCACTTTTTCTGCCTGATCGGCGCCGCGTACTGGGCGGCATTCCGCAAGATGACGTAGGATACTCGACTCCGTCATGAAACGCACCCGCGCCATCGACATCCTGGAACGTGCACGCATTCCGTATGAACTGCGAGAATTTGCCGCCGTCGAGTTCACAGTCGAAGAGACGTCGACGCAGCTCGCGCTGCCGCTCGGCGTACTGTTCAAAACACTGGTCGCAGAGGGCGAACGGCGCGGCATGGTCATGGCGCTCGTGCCCGGCGACGCACAGCTCAGCCTGAGCAGGCTGGCCAAGGCCATGGGCGACAAACGCTGCGCCATGATCGACGTCGAAGACCTCTTTCGTGTGACTGGCTATCTCAAGGGCGGCTGCTCCCCCCTCGGCGCGAAGAAGACGCTGCCGGTCTATATCGATTCGTCGGCTCTGCAGCACGAACGCATCGCCGTCAGCGCCGGCCTGCGCGGCCTGCAAATGCTGCTGCGCCCAAAGGACCTGCAGTCGGTCACGCGCGGCACGATCGTGGAGATAATGGATACAACCGATGACCGCTGACCGTCAGCCTGCCCCGAGCGCAGCAGGAGTACGGACGACCGACGGAGTATGGCTCACGCGTGCGACTAGCGACACCCGATCGCCTGCGGCGTTGCAGTCGGCCCGGGCGGCGTGGCCGTCACCTGTCGTCCGTCGTCTGTCGTCGCAGCCGTCGCAACAGGCGCAGTCGGCGCAACAGGCGCAGCCGTCGCAACAGGCGCAGCCGTCGCAACAGGCGCAGCCGTCGCAACAGGCGCAGCCGCCTCGTTCTGCACAAACGGCACGTACGCCATGGGCGTACCTGCTGCCAGCACCTGGCGGCGCCCTTCGATGCCGCCTTCGGTCAGCGTGATCGGCATGTTATAGGCCGGCCACCCCTGCTCAGAAAACCAGACCACGCGCCCATCATCCGTGTGCGCGCGCATGTCCAGAGTAAGCGTGTACACGCCAGCGGGCCACATCGGACGATCGATGATGTTCAGGCTGGTGCGCGCCGACGGGTCACCCGGCGGCACACTGCATGGCAGCTCAGCCCATGTCGTGCCGGTGTACACCTGCCCCTGCGCGCCGCTCCACACATACCCAAGCGAAAAACAGCCGGTGCCCTGTCCACACATCCACGTGTACACACCTGTGTTCTGCAACTGCACGTCCAGGGTGAACGCCTCTCTCGTCGAGGCTTCTGCCCGCTGCGTCACCGGCAGTGCTTCCGGCAGCCCATCGATGCGCAGCGGATTCCAACGCCAGTCGGGAGTCGTGATATCACCCGGCGTCGCCGCTGCGTCACCAGAAAACAGTGTGAGCACACGTTCGAGCAGCCCTTTTTCGCGCTGCTGCCCTGCTGCCCTGCGCAGATGGATGCCCGTGTAGTAATGAGCCAAAATCTGATCTGCCGTGCCCCAGGTGACGGTCCACGGCGCTCGTGCCGAATACGCACATTGATAGCCGCGCGCCCAGCGATTCGCGCCATTCTGCACCATGCCCCAGCCATGACTGCCGGCACCAGCGGAGTCGCATGCGCCGTTCGTCGTGTTGCTGATCGGGTCGTCGACTGCGCGCAGGGCTTTGTGGTTGGCGTTCGTTCGCGTCCGCTCCGGCCAGTCCGCCGAAAACTGTGCAAAGACCGGCACGTCGCTGTCGAAGCGCGTCATGTATCGCGGATTCACCATCGCTGCGCACAATTTCGCCTGCCGTGCACCCAGGTTCCCACTCGCGCACGGGTCAGCCGCATTGTCCGGCGTCACACCGGAGACGGCAATAAATTTCCCCGGGACGAACGCCTGATACGAGATCGAGTTGTTGATCAGCGTTCCCCTGCGCGCATACCAGTACGTAAAGCTGCGCGCCGCAGTCGCTTGTGCTTCGATCGCAATGGGTGCAAATGACAACGGCATTTCCTGCGGAATCACGTTCAGCAGGTAGTCTGTTTCGATCGAAATCGTGATCGGGTTGCTCGCATATGGATACCCATTCGATCCGCAGCCGAATGACTTTTCATCCAGGCTGACGTCGCACATGGAGCCAGTGTTGCCTCCGTTCGGAGTGAGGCGCATCACGCGCAGCCCGATCGTGCTCGGCGGCGTGAACGGCGCGTCCACCGCCGCACGCGCGCGCAACGGCACGCTCAACACCGCGAAAAAAATCGCAGTCAGCAGAATTCGTGCAGCCATCATCGCAGCGAAACCTCCCAGCTGCACAGCGCGCCGCGCGTCACCAGGCCGGACTCGTCCGGCGCCACACACGCCGCCGCAAGCGATCTCCCGTCGGGCGCGAAACGCAGTCCCCAGTACGCCGGCGCAAATAACGCAGGCGCACCTTCAGCTCGACGCACTCCGCCGCTGGCCGCGTCGATCACATACATCACATCAGGCGCGCCTGGCTCACTCAAATCGACGGCCGTCACCAACACCTCCTGACGACCCGGAATCCAGTTCACGGTGCTGATCGTCAGCTCATCGACATTCACGTCACGCCAGACCGCGCGTTCCAGATCGAGCACGCGCAGCACGGTCGGCCCGAGGCGCTCCGCCTCGGTCAGCATGAGCAGTGCCAGCCACCGCCCGTCGCTGCTCCATTTCGCATCGACGATCGGCCGGTCCGCCCCGTCTGCAATGCGATTGACCATCAGATCGCACTCCTCACCACTGGCTGCGTCGATCAGGCGCGCTCGATACGAAGTCCACGCCACCGTATGCGCGCCACGCACATCCGCAGCGATCTGCACTTCAGTGTTGACATAGGCCGCCACTCCCTGCGCCTCATCGCGCGGCGCTGACAGCGCTGAGAACCGTGCGTCGGCGCGCTCGATCACTGCGTTCGCACTCACCGACCAGGCCGGCAGGCTCTGAGCAATCGAACGGTCGCCGAGCGCGCGCACCTCGCCGCTCGATGGGGTGAGCAGCGCCATCGCTTCACGCCCAGCGCTCGCACCCGGCAGCACCAACAACAATTGATCAGTCGGGCTGATCCATTCCGCAATGCGCGCCGGCGGGCCAGCCCACAATATTTCGCGGCGCGGCCCAAATCGCAGCTCCGGCACAGCAGCAGCTTGCGCTGTCGGCGGTGCAGGCGAGAATGCACAGCGTCCCTCACCCCGCAGTTCGTCTAGTGTCGCGCTCGAGTGTGCGAAATTCTCACCAGACATGTCCGTCGGCAGCAAACCGGCAATGACCACGGTAATGACGCCGATCGCCACGAGCAGTGCGAAAAACGCGTTGCGGTTCATGCAGAAGTGCTGCCTCGCAGCGCGCGCCGGACCCGCTCGGCCGTCAGCGGCAACTCATTGATCCACACGCCCGTGGCGTCATACACGGCGGCAACCACCGCCGGCGCCACGATCATCAACGGCAGCTCCGCCACACCTCGGATGCCATGCGTCCCACTCGGATCCGGCGTCTCGACAATGACCGACCGCATCCGCTCCGGAATGTCCAGGACAGTTGGAATCAGATACGTGCTGAAATGGCCTGTGCGAATCTGACCACCGGCGGTGATGAAATTTTCAAGCATCGCGTAGCCGCAGCCCTGCACGACCGCACCTTCGATCTGGCCCACCACCTGTCGTGGATTGACCGCACGGCCCACGTCGTCGGCACACACAAGATTGAGCACGCGAACCTGGCCCGTCTCGACATCCACCTCGACATCGGCGCTCTCCGCAACATACGCATAGGTGATGTTCGGATCGCCTTTGCCAGTTTCCGGATCGAGCTTGGTCGTGGGACGCGGCCGGTACACGAAGTGCGCGCGCGCCGGGCGCTCTTCGCGCTGCCACGCCGCCTGCGCCTCGCGCGCAGCGCCGGCAATCGCACCTGCAGTCATATAAGTAAGCCTCGAAGCGCTCGCACTGCCGCTGCTGCCGCTGGTCGCGGTGTCGCTCAATTGCAGCTCGATTCGCTCGAGAGGCAGGGACAGCGATTCCGCCGCCAGTTGCAGAAAAGCCGTGTGCGCTCCCTGCCCGCATTCGGCGCCCGCCAGCGACACCACCGCACGCTCGATCTCTCCCTGCCCATGCAGTTCGATCGTCGCCTCGCTCCGCTCCGGATATCCGAATGAAAAACCGATGTTCTTGTGGCCCGCCGCATACCCGCGGCCGCGACGCAGTTCCGGAGCAGATACCGGTTCGAGCGCTCGCTCACGCGTGGCAGCAACACATTGATCGATCGTCGTCAGCAGCGAGCAGCCTGCCGGCACCGGCGTGCCGAACGCCGTGATCACGCCGTCACGCCAGCCGTTCAATTTGCGCAGCTCGATTGGATCCATGCCAAGCACCGCAGCCAGCTTATTGATCTGCGTCTCTGCGATGAACAAGCCCTGCGGCGCGCCGAAGCCACGAAACGCGCCGCTCGGCGGATTGTTCGTGACGACTGCAGCGGTGTCGATGGAAACATTCGGGATGTCATACGGGCCGACGCATGTGGCCGTGGCATTTCCGAGCACTTTGTTGCTGGTGTAGTTGTACGGTCCTGCGTCGGTGAAAAGCTTCACCTCCGCAGCGACGATGCGTCCATCCCGCATCGCACCCAGCCGTGCCGTGGCGACGAACGGATGGCGCTTGTGATGGCCGAGGATGCTCTCCTCACGTGACCAGATAATTTTCACCGGCCGGCGCAATCTCAGAGTCGCCAGGCACAACACGATCTGCACGCTCATATCCTCGCGGCCGCCAAATGCGCCGCCGATTGCTGGATAGATCACGCGTACCTGCTCGAGCGGCAGGCGCAGCGCATGTGCGATCTGCTCCTGATCCTCATGCGTCCATTGCCCGGCCACCTGGATCGTCACGCGACCCTGCTCGTCCAGATACGAAAGTCCAGCCTCAGGCTGCAGATACGCATGCTCCTGTGCGCCGGCGCTGTAGGTGTCCTCAATGATCACTTCAGCAGACGACAGCGCAGCAGCGGCGTCGCCATGGCGCACCCGATAGCGCTGAATGACGTTGCCGTCGTAGTGCGGATGCAGCCGATCCTGTGCCTCGAGCGCAGCAGCAATGCTGTCGATGACCAGAAGATCTTCATAGGTCACCCGTATCAGATCACGCGCCTGCGCCGCTGCCGCCTCACTTTCGGCGACGATCAACGCGATC
>CAXNFZ010000157.1:0-6906 GCA_964201495.1 Chloroflexota bacterium
CCCCCGCAAAGCGGGGGAGGCGAATCTGCCGGACAAAACTTATGGACAGGAACTTAGCTTCGTCTCCACGTCGATCCTGCGGCGCCGTCCTCGACGGTGATGCCGCGTTCGGCGAGTGCGTTGCGCACGGCGTCGGAGAGCGCCCAGGCTTTCGCGGCGCGGGCCTGGCTGCGCAGCGAAACGATCAGATCGATCCACGGGCCGTCGTCTGCAGGGGGAGCGGCTGGCTGCAGATGCTGTGCTTCGAGCCAGACGGCGAGCTCGGCCGTCATTTCACGAATCAGGAGCAGGGTGTGTTTTTGCGCTGCGGCGTCGTGCGGGAAGCGCGCCAGATGATCCATCAGGTTGTGCAGATAGCTCAGCGCAGCGGCGGCGTCACTGGCGGCGAGTGCAGTGCGAAACAGGTCGATGACCTCATCGTGGGCAGCGCTCTCATGTGCACGCGGAGCCGACGGATGTGTGAGAAGCTGCGTGGAGAAGGATTCGCCGGAAGCAAACGTGAACGCGGCGCCGTCGCTGTGCAGGATCGTGACGGAGCCGGCGCCGGAGACGGTGCAGCGTTCGTCGGTGAACTCGATGGTGCAGGCTGTGTATTCGTCGATGCCGAGCACGACGGTGCTGGCGGGCAGCTGAGCGTGCAGCGCATCGAAGCGCTCGGCGCCGATGTAGGCGCGCGACGTGTCGTGGTTGCCGCCGCTGTTGTTGTTCCAGTGCGGCACCACGGCCAGATCGAAACCGAAGCGCCCGAGCAGATCGAGCCCTTCGATCCAATGCGGCTCCTCACCGACCTTGTAGATTTCGTAGACCGGCAGCGTGAAGCGGCCGACGGCGAGGGCGGCGGCGCTGGCGAACGTGACCGCAGCGCCGGCATGGAGCATGGCTGCGATGGTTTCGAAGACCGGCGTATCGCGCCAGTGGCGCACGGCGTAGGTCGGGCTGCCGGGGCCGGAGAAGATGTAGGTGGCGCGGCGCAGCGCGCGCATGGCTGCGGCCGACTGTTCCTGAGTGCTGCGTCCGGCATTGGGGAACGAGGCGACTTCCAGCGGCAGGTCGAACTGCTCTTTGAAATAGTCGACGGCTTTGGCGGAAATTGCAGCGTGATTGAGCTCGAAGCCGGCAGGAGTGTTGACGAACGCTGGGCGGGCCGGCTGCGGGCCGCGCGCGAGGAGAGCGCGATGTACGCGCGCCATGCCCGGCGTCATTTCGCCGGATCCCATAAGCGTTAGTGCAGGGGTAGTTAGCATAAGTGGGCACACTCTAACGCGATTGGTGAGATTCAATTTTGATTTCAGATTTTCGATTTCAGATTTCAGGTAACTACTCAGGCCATCCATTTTCCAACGCGAAACGCGGGAAATACTGATTTAGGCCTGAGTAGTTACGGATTTTCTACTGACGTCCGACGACAGCTGGTATCGACGGGAAGGTCTGACGTTGATGATGACCGTCGACGAGTGTTTTTACGCAGAGCGGTGCGCTGATTTTTTCGACGACCAGGACCGCCTCGTGCGCATTGATGCGTGTCGCCGGCTTGTCTTTGCTTCGATGCCGTGCGCGCGCATTGCCGTGCCGGCGTTATGCCGCCTGCTGAGCCGCGAGACGAACGTCGACGTTCGATTACCAGAGACGAAAGAAGCATGGCGAAGCATCTATCGATACAGCTCGCGCCGCGGATCTCGGAAGTGAGCGCAGACGATCTTCGCGTGTTCCGGGATCTGGCGCTGTAGGGACGGTTCGGTCGTCTGCCGTCCGTCGTCTTCCTCAGCACCGCGCCAGCCGGCGCTGCAGCGTGCGATAAAAATAATCGGCGCCCTGCACGCGGGCGAAGCGGGCGACGTGGTCGCTGGCGCGGACGAAGACGCGGTCGCCGTCGCGCAGCGGCACTTCGTTTTGGCCGTCGGCGGACATGCCGGCGGAGTGATCCGTGTGCACGACGATTTCGACGGTGGAGCCCTGTGAGAGGATCACCGGCTTCTCGAGGCTGAGATGCGGCGCGATCGGCACCACGACGAAGTTCTGCAGGTGCGGCGGCAGGATCGGGCCGCCGGCGGCGAGCGCGTAGGCGGTGCTGCCAGTCGGCGTCGAGACGATCAGGCCGTCGCACGAGTACGTGGTGAGCGGCGCACCGTCGATGAACGTCTCGGCGCGCACGACGCGCGCCAGCGAGCCGCGGCCGACCACGGCGTCGTTGAGGGCGTCGTGGCGGCTGAGGCGTTCGCTGCCGCGCCAGCATTCGACGGTCAGCATCAGTCGCTCCTCGATCCAGTAGTCGCCCTGCACGAAGCGCGGCAACTGCTCACGCCAGTTGTCGGGCGTCATTTCGGAAAGAAAGCCCAGGCGGCCGAAGTTGATGGCGACGACGGGTTTGTTCATCGGCGCTGCGGCGCGCGCGGCGCGCAGTGTGCTGCCGTCTCCACCGAGCACGATGATCAGGTCGGCCTTGGGAACCATGTCGATGAGCGTGGTGACGTCCCACGAACGCGCACGGTACGACTGCACGCCGAGGCGCCGCACTTCTTCGTCGATCTGCGCGGCGATGACGTGCGTTTCCGGCTTCTTCGGGTGGTCGAGGATGGCGATTGAGTGGAGCATAGGATGGGGACGGCTGACGGCAGACCACCGACGGCCGAATGAAGTAGAGAGTCAGAGTAGAGAGTCAGAGTAGAGAGTCAGAGCGCGTCCGTCGTCAATTTCACAATGTCGCCCAGTGCTGCGGCCGTCTCTTCACCGCTGCGCATGTTCTTGAGTTTGTAGCGGCCGTCGGCGAATTCCGTTTCGCCGGCGATGATGGCGAAGGGGATGCGCTTGCGGTCGGCGTATTTGAGCTGGTCGCCGACGCGGCCTTTTTCGAGATACACCTCGCAGGCGATGCCGGCGGCGCGCAGGACGGAGGCGATGCGCAGGTAGTCGCTCATGCGCGCCGGGTCGAGCACGGTGACGAGCGCGCGCGACGGCGTCTGCGCGTCGGTCTGCAGCACGCCGGCTTCGATCAGCGCGATGGCGAGGCGACTCAGGCCGATGGAGATGCCGACGCCGGGCAGCTTCTCGTTGGTGAAATAGCTGGCCAGGTCGTCGTAGCGGCCGCCGGAGCAGATGCTGCCGAGTTCGGGGTGCGCGAGCAGCTTGGTCTCGTAGACCGTGCCGGTGTAATAGCCGAGGCCGCGGGCGATGCGCAGGTCGACGACGAAGCCGGAATCGGGGACGCCGAGGCTGCGGATGCCGTCGGCGACGGTGCGCAGTTCGGACACGCCCTGTGCGAACAGCTCGTCGTTCATGGCCGGCAGAGCGGCGAGATGCGCCAGCAGCGCGTCGGTCGGGCGGTCATCGGCGACGAAATCCAGAATCTGCACGGCGACGGATTCGTCGAGCTGCACCTTCGCCACGAGTTCGGCGATGACTTTTTCGCGGCCGATCTTTTCGAGCTTGTCGACCGTGCGCAGCGTGTCGGCGATGTGGTCGGCGGCGACGCCGAGCCAGCGGTAGAAGCCCTGCAGCAGGCGGCGATTGTTGATGCGGATGACGAAGTCGCCGATGCCCATCTCGGTGAAGATGCGGTGGATCACCGCCGGCATCTCGGCGTCGTTGAGCAGGCCGAGCGAGCCGCGCCCGATGGCGTCGATGTCGCACTGATAGAGCTCGCGATAGCGGCCCTTCTGCGGGCGCTCGCCGCGCCAGACTTTCTGAATCTGATAGCGGCGGAAGGGGAAGACCAGCTTCTCCTTGTGCAGCGCCACGTAGCGGGCGAGCGGCACGGTCAGGTCGAAGTGCAGCGCGAACTCGGTGTCGGGCGATTCGCCTTCGCCGGCGAACAGGCGTGAGAGCGCGTAGATTTCCTTTTCGTCGGCGCCCTTGGAAGTGAGCACTTCCTTGCGCTCGACCGCGGGCGTCTCGATGGGCGTGAAGCCGGACAGTTCGAAGTTGCGGCGAATGATGTCGATGCAGCGGTTGAAGACGCGCTGCTGCTCGGGAAGCAATTCGGGGAAGCCGCTCATCGGCTTCGGCGTAATGGTGGCCATGATGATTTCTGAGTAACTACTCAGGCCTAAATCAGTATTTCCCGCGAAATGTGCTATTCCTTCCCCCTTCGGGGGAAGGAATAGCACATTTCGCGTTGAAAAAATGGATGGCCTGAGTAGTTACATTTCTGATGACTGCTCAGGTGCTCGAGAGCGTGTTTCGGCGCTGGAGGCGGGCTATGAATTTTCCGCGATCGCGCGGACCAGTTCTCGATTGAATGCCGGGATGTCGGCGACGACGCGGCCCCAGACCAGATTGCGGTCGCGGAAAGCGGGGAGGTCGACCCATTCGGCGCCGGCATTTTCCATGTCGTCGCGGATGGCGATGCTGCCGGTGCATTTGTGGTCGCGCACGATGCGTGCGCTGGCGCCGACCCAGCCGGCGTGGCAGATCATGCCGACGATTTTGCCTTGCACGTAGGCGTCGGCGACGAGGGATTTCACCGCGTCGCAGCGGCGCAGTTTGTCAGGCGCCCAGCCGCCGGGGACGACGACGGCGTCGAAGTGCGCGGCGTGCAGGTCGGCTACGGCTACGGCGGCGGTGGCGGTGAGGCCGCCGCTCTTGCTGCGGAATGTGGCGCCCGCCCTGGGTGCGGCGATCGTGATATGCGCGCCCTCTTCTTCGAGGCGCATGTGGACGGCCCAGAATTCGAGATCTTCAAAACCTTCCTCGACGAGGAAGCAGATGCGTTTGCCGGTGAGTTTCATCAGAAAGATGGGCGACCTTTCAGGTTGGTTCCCTGAAAGGCGCAGCGTGCAGTTACTGTTTTAGCAGAATCAAGCCGGTGTGTGCCGACAACGTGACTGCGATGTCGACCGGGGTGCCGGAGAGAGTGCGGTAGCCCTCGTCGATCGATGATTTGCGTTCGTCGTCGCTCGGGTTGACGAGCACCAGACCGCGTTCGAATTTGCGCTGATACAAGCCGCCTTCGAGTTTGGCGTATTCGCCCGACGGCGCGCCGAGCGGCGCGGAGAGGATTGGGTCGGCGCTCCAGTCGGCTGAGCCGGCGTCGAATTGGAAGTATGTGCGCGAGCCGCTTTTTCCGAGCAGATACGTTGCGGTGCTGAACGACAGCCACTGCCGCACGAGATCGGGTTCGGTGCCGGCGTCGACCAGCGTGGTGAGCAGCACGATGCGGTTGTCCTTCGACAGCTCGATGAGCATGTTGACGTCGCGCTTCCACGCATTTTCCGAGCGGTACTCGGTGGTGTCGCTGAGGGGGGAGCGCACGAAAGCGTCGATGTGGACGCCGTCGGCGAGCGCGCCAAGAGTGACGGCGTCGTCGTCGGTGTCGTTGAAGGCGTTGCCGTCGTGCCAGGCGTAGCCGCCGACGATGATGAGTTTGTCTGGGATGCGCGTGCGCAGGGAGCGCAGCAGCGCTTCTGCGGCGTCGCGGCGCTGCGCGGACGTGAAGCCCTTCGTGCCGGTATAGATCGGCGTGTTGTTGGTGCGAATCAGGTTATCCCCAAGGTTGGTGAGGATGATGCCATCGGCAGCGGCGGCGGCCTGCGCCACGCTGTCGGCGACATAGGTCTGCACTTCACTGCTGCGGATATTGAGCAGCGGAATTCCGGCAGCATTGCGAGCGACGCGCTTATTTTTGTCGAAGAGCACGTAGCTCGGGTTGTTTTTCACCACGTCGGTGATGGTCGCGGCGAATCCGACGGATACGTTTTGATCGACGAGCACGAGCAGCCGGGAATTCTTCTGGTCGCGATATTCGAGCGCGCCGGGGCCGGCGGCGATGTCGAGGTAGCCGGAATAGGCGGCAGCGGACTGCACGGACGCGTTCCACAGCCCGATGGCGGCGCTGCTGTCCTGCGGCTCTTTTTTGGGAATGGCGGTGGCAGGCGGCGCCGTCGCCGTCGGCAGCGGAGCGAGAGACGGGGTCGGCTGCGCCTGCGGCAGCGGCGCAGCGGTGACCCAGGCGACAGGCGAGGGCAGCGCTCCCTGCTGCTGCACCTGCAGCTGCTGCGCCGACGGCAGAGAACTGCAGGCGGCGAGCAGCAGCGACGCAATGAGCGTCGGGATGCGCAGGCGGCGATTCAGGGTCGACCTAGACGCCGAATGCGTCCTTGAGTTTGTCAAAAAAGCCTTTCTCCTGCTGCGGCACGACTTCTTTGCCCAGCGTCTTGGCCAGCTCCTGGAACAGGCGGCGCTGCTCGGCATTGAGGGCCTGCGGCACGGTCACTGTGACGAGCACGAGCTCGTCGCCGCGCGTATTGCGCCGCAGGTGCGGCACGCCTTTGCCCTTGATGCGAAACACCTGACCGCTTTGCGTGCCGGCTGGAATTTGCAGCGCTTCGTCGCCGTCGACCGTTGGCACGTGAATTTCATCGCCGAGGGCGGCCTGTGCGACGTTGATCGGCAGTTCAATGATGACGTCTTCGTCCTTGCGGCGAAAGTACTTGTGCGGTGCGACGTTGATGACGACGTAAAGGTTGCCGGCTGGGCCGCCGTTGAGGCCGGGTTCGCCTTCGCCATTGAGGCGGATTTGCGTGCCGGTATCGACGCCGGGCGGGATTGCGACGACGCGGCGCAGCGTCTTGCGCACCTGCTTGTGGCCGCCGCATTCCTTGCACGGATTCGTGATGACTTCACCGGAGCCGTTGCAGGTCGGGCAGGTGGACACATTGACGAACTGGCCGAGGATGCTTTGCTGCACGCGGCGCACTTCGCCGGTGCCGTTGCAGGTTTTGCAGCGGATGGGCGTCGTGCCGGGTTCTGAGCCGTTGCTGCTGCAGCGCGTGCAGCCCTCGTTGCGCACGATTTCGATTTCTTTTTCGCCGCCGAAGACGGCTTCGAGAAATTCGATGCGCAGGTCATAGCGCAGGTCGGCGCCGCGGCGGGGGCCACGGCGCTGCTGCGACCCGGCGCGAGCGAAGCCGC
>CAXNFZ010000158.1:0-6889 GCA_964201495.1 Chloroflexota bacterium
GATACCAATTGGGCTTTGCGCACTCCCCTATTTCCCATCTGCTCGCACGACATTTATACTCTGCGATCCGCGTGCGAGCGCCTCGTCGCGCTACGCCGCAACACACGTGACCAAGACCGAACCTTCAACCATTTCCGCACTTCCCTTCGACGAAAAGTCGCTCAATCGCACGATCATTCGCCTCGCTGTGCCAGCCATTCTCGAGAACCTGCTCGGCACGGCGGTTTTTTTCGCCGACACACTGTTGATCGGCTGGTTGAAGGACCCGGCAGCGCTCGCGGCCATCGGCCTGAGCGGCACGTATCTGTTCATCGCACAGGGCGTCGTGATGGCGTTGGGCATTGGCGCACTCGCCGTCGTAGCGCGTGCATGGGGAGCGGGAGACCTGCACGCGGCGCGGCGTGCAGCCGGCCAGTCCGTGTCGCTCACGCTCGTGCTCACGCTCGTGCTCACGCCGCTGATGATCGTGCTGGCACAGCCGTTCTTCACTATGCTTGTGCAGGATCCAAACCCATTGATGCGCGACACGGTAGTCGGCCTCGCCACGGAATACGCCATCCTCATCATGCTGGGCTCATTTCTCGCCTATCCGCGCGTGGTGCTCAGCATGGTTATGCGCGCAGCCGGTGACACGCGCACACCAATGTTTATCACTCTGCTGGTCAATGTGTTGAACATCGGCCTCGCCGCGGCGATGATCTTCGGCTTCGGCCCGATCCCAGCCATGGGCGTGCGCGGCGCCGGCATCGCCACCTCGATCGCGCAGGCGATCGGAGGCCTGCTCTCATTTGTCGCCCTGCTCACCGGCATCTCGCGCCCACAGTTGTCCATGCGCGACATATTCGTATGGGACAAACAGGAAGTGGCCCGCATCTGGCGGCTGGCGCTGCCCAACATTGTCGAATCAGGCATCCAGCGCGTCGGCTTTGTCACGTTCATGAGCATCGTGACGAGCCTCGGCGCTGCGTCGATCGCTGCCAATCAAATTACGAACAGCATCGAATCACTTTCATTCATGCCCGGCGCCGGCCTCGCCACAGCCGTGTCGACGATCGTCGGACAGGCGCTCGGCGCAGGCAACATGCGCGCCGCCGAGGACGGCACACGCCGCTCGGCGATTCTCGGCCTGATCTTTATGAGCACGCTCGGCGTCGGATTCGTCGCCTTCGGCGCGCAGCTCTCCAGCATCTTCGGCGCTACGCAGGAAGTGCTCGACATCGCGGCGAACACCGTACGCCTCTCCGCGCTGGAGCTGCCGACGCTCGCCCTGTACATGATCTACGCGGCCGCTTTACGCGGCGCAGGCGACATGCGCTCACCCATGATCGTCTCGCTCATTGGCGCAGTGTTCTTCCGCGTAGCCGCCGTCTGGCTCTTCGCCATCTACTTCGGCATGGGACTCGACGGCGTCTGGATCGGCACCGCCGTCGACTGGCTCGCGCGTGCGGTGATCATCTACGCACTCTATCGGCGCGGCCGATGGAAGACGCTGACTGTGTAGGCGACGCCCCTTTAAAGAGACATCGCTGCAGCGGGCGCGGCGCCTCACGCGGAGACGCGGAGGCGCGGACGCACTCAAAAAAGCGGGTGCATCCGCCGTGCGGGGCGAATGCATTTCTCACGCGAAGAACGCGAAGAAGTCTGAATTCCATCGCCGAAGAAATTTCCTGAAACAAAAGCGCGGAAAATCCATAAAAATCTTTTTCCTTCGCGGCTTCGCGTGAGAAAAATCTTCTATCAAAAATTTGCCCCAATCTGCCCAAAAAGCCACCCTCCCCGACAGACTCTAAGTTCCTGTCCATAAGTTTTGTCCGGCAGATTCGCCTCCCCCGCTTTGCGGGGGAGGCGAATCTGCTGCCAGAACTTTTGGCGACTCACTTAGAATACGCTCTCGATGAATCCTTACCTGCTCGGCTTCCGCTGTCTGACGTGCGGTGAACTCCACCAGCCCGACGCAGTGACCTACACCTGCCCGCACGACAGCGGAAATTTGGATGCAGTCTTCGACTACGCGCGCATCGCACGCGAAATTGCGCCGGCGACCCTGGCGCGGTCTGACGATCGCTCGATCTGGCGCTTCGCCCCACTCCTGCCGACGCCGATGCCGCGCGGCCTGCCCACGCCGCTGACGCTGCTCGGCGACACGCCTCTGTATCGCGCGCCACGTCTGGAGAATTCGCTCGACGTCCGCGCGATCTGGCTCAAGGACGATAGTCGACTGCCGAGCAGCTCGTTCAAGGACCGCGCCAGCGCCATGGTCGTGGCACAGGCGCTGGCCAGCGGCCGGAACACCATCTGCGTGGCCTCGACCGGCAACGCCGCCGGTGCGCTGTCCGCCCTGTGCGCTGGCACGAGCCTGCGCGCAGTGGTCTTCGTCCCCGAAGGAACCCCCGAGGGGAAGCTCGCCGGCATCACCATCCACGGTGCAACGGTCTATGTCGTGCGCGGCAGTTACAACGACGCCGTGCGCATGGCCTCGGACGCTTGCGAACGTTTCGGCTGGTACAACCGCAGCACGGGAACAAACCCCTACACGCGCGAAGGCAAGAAAACCGCCGGATTCGAAATTGCAGAACAACTCGCGCGCCATGCGACAACAAATCCTGGCCAGTACTTCCGCGCGCCGGATGCCGTAATCGTGCCGCTCGGCGACGGCAATATCCTGAGCGGCGTGCACAAAGGCTTCCGCGAGTTGCAGCAGATCGGCTGGATCGAACGCATGCCGCGCTTCATCGGCGTCACCGCCGAACGCGCACCGTCGGTCGCGCGCGCCTTCCACAGCGGAGTCGAGACCTTCGAAGACATCGCCTCAACGACCATCGCCAGCGGCATCAGCGTCGACACACCCTGCGACGGCGTCGCCGCGCTGCGCGCCATTCGCACGAGCGGCGGCACAATTCTCGAAGCGAGCGATGAGGACATGCTCACCGCCATGGCTACGCTGGCGCAGGAAGCGGGAGTGTTCGTCGAGCCGGCCTGCGCCGCCGCTTATGTCGGCCTCGCCGCCGCACGCCGCGCCAATCTGGTGCGCAGCAGTGATGAGGTCGTGCTGCAGCTGACCGGCTCGGGGTTCAAGGACATCCGCAGCGCCATGCGCGCCGCCCCACAGCCGAAGGTGATTTCGTCGCTGGCGGATATAGACGACGGACGACGGACGGCAGACGACGAACAATAGACAGCAGACGAAATGCGACGGGCGACGGACAAGGCAAATTGGTCATCCGTCGTCCATCGTCCCTCGTCCAAAAAAACTCCATGCAATACCGCGATCTCTTCCTCTGGTACTTCTGGGTGCAGGCGTTCGCGCTGGGCGGATCGTTTCTGGCGCACAGCTGGCTGCGCCGCCTGCCCGATCACGGCTACGGACTAGGCAAGGCAGCCGGCGTGCTATTCGGCGCATTTTTCTATTGGGCGCTTGTGACGCTCGGATGGTCAGCAAACACCACAGGTGCAGCGGCGTTCGGGCTGGTGGCGCTGTGGGGAGTCGGGATCGCCGCCCGACGCGCGGTTCAGACCGGCGCGATGGAGCCTGCGCCGAATCTGCGCTCACTGCTGCCTGCGATCATCGCCGCCGAAGTCGTGTTCGCAGCGACATTTCTCGCCTGGACCTACGTGCGTGCATGGACGCCGGAAATTCTCGAGAGCGGCGGCGAGAAGTTCATGGAGATCATGATGATCAACGCCGTGCTGCGCTCGCCGACGTTCCCACCAAACGATGCCTGGCTGTCCGGCCTGCCGATCAGCTACTACTACTTCGGCTACATCATGTTCGCGCAGCAGATCAAGCTGAGCGGCGTAGCCTCAGCGATCGCGTTCAACCTCGGCGGCGCGATGATTCCGGCGCTGGCCGCAGCCGGCGCGACGTCGCTGGGCTATAACCTGTGGGCGGTGCGGCGGCCGACGCAGCGCGGCGCGGCGATCGTCACCGGCGTGCTCACCGCGCTGATGGCAACCGCCAGCGGCAACCTCGGCGGCGTGGCTGGCCTGCTGCGCTGCACAGACACACTTCCGGATTCAACATGGCAATTTCTCGACGTGCGCGAGATCGCCACGCGCAAAGAGCAATGCAGCGGCATCGCTCCAGCCGGCTGGTTCCCCTGGTGGTGGGACTGGTCGCGCGTGGTGAAAGACATCGACATCACCGGCCGTGAACAGGAAATCATCACCGAGGCCCCGGCGTTCAGTCTGATGCTCGGCGACAACCATCCGCACACGCTGGCACTGCCCTTTCTGATCCTGGCGCTTGGCGTGGCTCTGTCACAACTGCTCTACCGCGGCCACATGCGCGAAGACGGCGCGCTCACATTCGGCGGCTTCGCGCTGAACGCGATCGCCATCGGCGCAATCGGATTCCTCAACACCATCGACCTGCCGATGATCGCGCTGGCGTTTCTGGCTGCGCGCCTGCTCGCCTTCCGCGCGCACAGCGAATCGCTTGTACTGCCTGTGCTGACCGGCGTGCTCACACTCGCCACGGCGTATCTGCTGTATCTGCCGTTTCACGTCACCCTGCAGACGCAGGCGCAGGGGCTGATGCCCAACCTGTTCAACGGCACGCGGCTGACGCAGTTTCTGCTGCACTTCGCACCACTGATCGCCGCCATTCTCGCGTTCGTGCCGCTGGCAGTGAAGAGCACCACGCTGACGACGACAGCGCTGCTGAAACGCAGTGGACTGCTGTTGCTCGTAGTGCTGATCGGCGCCGCCACAGTCGTGGCGCTCTTCGCCTTCGCCTCCCGGGAAGCGCGCGACTTGCTGGCCGAATACCAGAACACGGGGAGCGCGCTCGGCGCGAGCGGTGAACAAATCCGCGCCCGGCTGATCGATCGCCTGAGCGCGCCATGGACGCCGCTGCTGCTCGCTTGCATCGGCGCCGTTGCAATCGCTGCGGTTCTCGCGCCGGCGCGTGCAGAAGACGAGGCACCGTCCGATCGCTTCGCACTTCTGGCGGCAGCCATCGGAGCAGCACTGGTGTTCGCCATCGAATTCGTTTTCGTGCGCGACTTCTTCGGCACACGCCTGAACAGCGTATTCAAATTCTGGTATCAGGCATGGACGCTGTGGGCGGTCGCCGGCGGCTACGCACTGGTGCGGCTATGCACCGCGCCAAGACTTGCTGCAAAGGCAGCGGGCGCGTTCGCCGGAGCGCTGCTGGTGTGCGGCCTGCTGTGGGCGCCGCTGGCCGCGACGGCCAAATGGAGCTTTTCGAAAAACTTCAACCGCGACCTGCCGACGCTCGACGGCGCAGCGTGGCTGCAGGGTGCGCACCGCGAAGACGCGCAGGCCATCGAATGGCTCAATGCAAACGTCGCCGGCGCGCCGGTGATTCTTGAGTCGTCGCACAACGGCTCCTACGACTACCGCGGCCGCATCTCGGCATTCACCGGGCTGCCGGCTGTGCTCGGCTGGTCGTTCCATGAATACCAGTGGCGCGGCTCGATGCAGACACAGGACGCTCGTCGCACCGACATCGACGCGTTGTACAGCACGACGGACCTGAACGAAGCGCGTGGGCTGCTGCGGCGTTACAAAATTGAATACGTCATCGTCGGCAGCGCCGAACGCGAAATCCGCGGCGACAATGCGGCGTACCCGGAGGAAGGGCTGACCAAATTCGCCGATCTGTGCGCATCCGTATTCACCGCCGGCTCGACGACGATCTATCAGTGCGCAGCGCCGTAGGGGGCGACGCTTGCGTCACCCCATACGATGCCCATCCACACTCCACACCCACGCCCCTGCCCACATTCACCGGGCGACGTAAGCACCGGGCGACGCAAGCGTCGCCCACACCCCCGCCCCACGGCTGCGCCCCACTATTTGCCCTTTCAGCACTCCGCACGTACATTGGCCGGTATGGCATTTTTCGATTTTCCGCTCGACACTTTGAAGAGCTACACCCCGGAGCGCAACGAGCGCGCTGACTTCGACGCGTTCTGGGCGGCCACGCTGGCCGAGACGCGTGCTACGGCGCTCAACCCGCAATTCGACGCGGTCGATTACGGCCTGCGTAACCTCGAAACGTACGACGTCACGTTCAGCGGAGCGCACGGCCAGCGCGTCAAAGGCTGGCTGATCCTGCCGAAGCAGCGCAGCGGCAAGCTGCCGTGCGTCGTCGAATTCATCGGCTACGGCGGCGGCCGCAAATTTCCCAGCGACTGGCTGCTGTGGGCATCCGCCGGATACGCACACCTGGTGATGGACACGCGCGGTCAGGGCAGCGCATGGGGCAAGGGCGACACCGGCGATCCGGAGCCGGCCGGCACGAACAACCATTTCCCCGGCTTCATGACGCGCGGCGTCCTGAATAAGGAAACCTACTACTTCCGCCGCGTCTTTACCGACGGCGTGCGCGCCGTTGAAGCTGCACAATCGCATCCGGCGATCGACCCTGAGCGCATCGCCGTCGTCGGCGGCAGCCAGGGTGGCGGCATCAGTATTGCCGTGGCCGGCCTGTCGCCGGCAGTGAAAGTCGCCATGCCGGACGTGCCGTTCCTCTGCCACTATCGCCGCGCCACGCAGATCACCACTGCACATCCATACGAAGAAATTTCGCGCTTCCTGCTCGTGCACCGCGACAAAGTCGAACAGGTCTTCGACACGCTGAGCTACTTCGACGGCGTCAACTTTGCCGCACGCAGCGATGCAAAAACCCTGTTCTCCGTCGGTCTGATGGACGAGATCTGCCCGCCGTCCACCGTCTTCGCCGCGTACAATCATTGGCGTGGCGCCAAAGACATCCGCGTCTACGAGTACAACCACCACGAAGGCGGCGCCGAGTACCACACTGTGGAAAAGGTGCGGTTTTTGAACGAAATCTGGTAAATACCACTCCCAACATGCACACCCAAACTCTCCCTCGACTGACTGCCGGCCAGCTCGAGCTGGA
>CAXNFZ010000159.1:0-6853 GCA_964201495.1 Chloroflexota bacterium
TGATGCCTCCGCAGACGGCTCTGCAACGACCGTCCGCACCCGCCATCGGCGCCAGCATGGTAGTCACCTACGTGCCCGTGGCTGCGCCGGCACCGGCACCCGGAGACGTGCCACTCTCATTCTTCAATGTCAGCATGGACATTGACGGCGTCGGCGTAAGCACACTTGTCAACCCGGCCACCCTCGAGCTGCCCGTCGATGCGGCGATGGTGCCGCCCGGACAGCGGCCGTGGTTGTTCGAATGGACCGCCGACGGTGGACCGCTGACCGCTGCTTCGACGACGGACAACGGACGACGGACGACGGCGGTCGGCGGTCGGTGGTCGGCCGTCCTGAGCCAGACCTACGACCCTGCCACCGGCCTCGTCACCGCGCCGATCCACCGCCTCGGCAACTATGTGCTGGTGACGGCGGCGATGCGCTGGAATTACTTCCCGCAGGTGGGGAATATCTACGCGCCGCTGGATAGCCGGCAGTGACAAACGAAACCCGGCTTCTTGTAACTACTCAGGCCAGCTATTTTTCTAACGCGAAACGCGCTATTCTCTCCCCCGAAGGGGGAGAGAATAGTGTGTTTCGCGGGAAATACTGATTTGGGCCTGAGTAGTTACGGCTTCTAAGAAGCCGGGTTTCGTTTGTCAGCTTTGTCAGCGAACGACTCAGGCTGGGATCAGTATTTCCTGCGAAACAGGCGCAGTTTTGCGTTGGAAAACCGAACGGCCTGAGTCGATACGAAATTTCAAGATCGCTTTTCTCTGTCACCCTGATGCTTAGTAATTGTCAAGGTGATAAATATTTTCTTTTTCGCGTCGTCAACTCCCTTCGTGTTGCTTTGACCTTATCATGTGCGCCGGCCAAAGCTGGTCCTGTGAAGGGCACGCTTGGTTTTCGATTTGTTAAACACGTCAAAGTCGAAGAACACGTCAAAGTCGAATACGTGAAGGGAGTGCAAGCGTTGAACCACGATTCAGAACAGCCTAGCGCATCGCTGCAGCCGTCTGCGGCTGCAGCAGCGACCCAGTTTCAGCCGCTCGGGCTGCCGTCCCGCCAGGGGCTCTACGATCCGAGTTTTGAAAAAGACGCCTGCGGCGTCGGTTTCGTCGTGCAAAGCCGGGGTGTGCGATCGCACTCGGTGGTGCGGCAGGCGATGACGGTGCTGGTGAACCTCAATCACCGCGGCGCCAGCGGCTGCGAAATCAACACCGGCGACGGCGCGGGCATTACTTTTCAGATTCCGCATGGATTTCTGACAGCAGAGATGGCTGAGCAGGGTGTGACGCTGCCGTCTGCCGGCGAATACGGCGTCGGGATGCTTTTCCTGCCGAAGGACGAGGCGCTGCGCGCGCGTTTCGAGGCGCGCTTTACGCAGATCGCCGCCGAAGAAGGGCAGATCGTGCTCGGCTGGCGCACCGTGCCGACAGACAATGCGCTGCTCGGAGAAACGGCGCGCAGCGGCGAGCCGTGCGTTCGGCAGGTTTTTCTCGCTCGCAACGCTTCGAAGCTGATCGGCCGCGACGCGATGGCGTTCGAGCGCAAGCTGTACGTGATTCGCAAGCGCGCCGAGCATGAAATTCGCTACGGCAGCGAGCCGGACGGCAACCAGTTTTACGTGGTCAGCCTGTCGTCGCGCACGATCGTCTACAAGGGCATGCTGCTGGCCGATCAGGTCGACGCCTATTACGCCGATCTGCTCGATCCGCGCGTCGAATCGGCGATCGCGATCGTGCACTCGCGCTTCAGCACGAATACCTTCCCGAGCTGGGAGCGCGCGCACCCGTATCGCTATCTGATTCACAACGGCGAGATCAACACCATTCGCGGCAACGTGAACTGGATGTACGCGCGGCAGGCCACGTTCCGCTCGGAATTGTTCAAGGACGACCTGGCCAAGGTCACGCATCAGATCGTCGACCCGGACGGCAGCGACAGCGCGCAGTTCGACAACGTGCTGGAATTTCTGCACCTGGCCGGCCGCCCGCTGCACCATGTGGCGATGATGATGATCCCCGAGCCGTGGAGCAATCACGAGACGATGGATCCGGCGCGCCGTGCGTTCTACGAGTACCACGCCACGATGATGGAGCCGTGGGACGGCCCGGCGTCGATCGTGTTCACCGATGGCTCGACCGTCGGCGCTGTGCTCGACCGCAACGGCCTGCGCCCGTCGCGCTACTACGTGATGAAGGATGGCCTCGTGGTGATGGCCTCGGAAGTTGGCGTGCTGGGCGACGAGATCGCGCCGGAGAACGTCGAATCCAAGTCGCGCCTGCAGCCCGGCCGCATGCTGCTGATCGACACGGTCAAGGGCCAGATCCTGAGCGACGACGAAATCAAGGACGAACTGGCGAAGGCGCATCCGTATCAGGCCTGGCTGGACAAGAACCTGGTCGAATTGGACAACCTGCCGCTGCCGCCGGATCTGCCGGATCCGGCCGATCACGCCACTGTGCTGCAGCGCCAGCACACGTTCGGCTATTCGTTCGAAACGCAGCGCACGCTGATGGCGCCGATGGCCAAGAACGGCGTCGAGGCGCTCGGCAGCATGGGCGACGACACGCCGATCGCGGCGCTGTCGGATCAGCCGCAGCTGCTGTATTCGTATTTCCGCCAGTTGTTCGCGCAGGTGACCAACCCGCCTCTCGATGCGATTCGTGAAGAGATGGTGACGGCGACGGACGTGATGCTCGGCACCGAGGGCAACCTGCTCGACACGGTCCCCGAGAATGCGCGGCAGATCCGCCTGAAGAATCCGATTCTGACGAACGGGCAGCTCGCGCGGCTGGCGCATGTGCAGTCGCCCGGCTTCAAGGCGCAGAAGCTGTCGATTCTGTATCCGGTGCGCGACGGCTGGAAGGGTCTCGAGAAGGCGCTCGACGACATGTTCGCGCTCGCCGACGAGGCGATGGAACAGGACGTCAATGTGTTCATCCTGTCGGACCGCGGCGTGAGCCGCGAGCTGGCGCCGATTCCGGCGCTGCTGGCGACGGCTGGCCTGCACCATCATCTGATTCGTCGCAAGACGCGCACGCGCTGCGCTATTGTGGTCGAAAGCGGCGAGCCGCGCGAGGTTCATCATTACGCGCTGCTGCTCGGCTACGGCGCCACGGCGGTGAACCCGTACATGGCCTACGAGACGCTCTACGACATGATCCAGCAGGGTCTGCTGGCGGACATGAAGTACGAGAAGGCGCGCGCGAATTACATCAAGGCGTCCATGAAGGGCATCGTCAAGGTGTGCTCGAAGATGGGCATCAGCACGCTGCAGAGTTACTGCGGCGCGCAGATTTTCGAGGCGCTCGGCCTGAACAGGGAGTTCGTCGAAAAGTACTTCACGTGGACGCCGACGCGCATCGAGGGCATTGGGCTGGAGCAGGTGCATGAGGAAGTGCAGCGCCGCCATTTCCGCGCCTTCCCGCCGCGCGGCGAGGATCCGGCGCCGCTCGAAGCAGGCGGCTACTATCAGTGGCGCTCGGACGGCGAGCTGCACCTGTTCAATCCGCAGACGATCCACAAGCTGCAGTACGCCGTGCGCATGCGCGGCGCGGACGTGCAGTCGAAGGGATACAAGACGTTCAAGGAATATTCGACGCTGGTGAATCAGCAGGAGCAGGGCCTCTGCACGCTGCGCGCGCTGCTCGATTTCAAATTCCCGACGCAGGCCATCCCGATCGAGGAAGTCGAGTCGATCGCGTCGATCGTCAAGCGCTTCAAGACCGGCGCGATGAGCTACGGCTCGATCAGCCAGGAAGCGCACGAGACGCTGGCCATCGCCATGAACCGCATCGGCGGCCGCAGCAACACCGGCGAAGGCGGCGAGGACCCCGATCGCTACGTGTGGACGAACGATCTTGGCGACAGCAAGAACAGTGCCATCAAGCAGGTGGCATCGGCGCGCTTCGGTGTGACGAGCCTGTATCTGACGCAGGCGCGCGAGCTGCAGATCAAGATGGCGCAGGGCGCCAAGCCCGGCGAGGGCGGCCAGCTGCCCGGCGCGAAGGTGTACCCGTGGATCGCGAAGGTGCGCCACTCGACGCCGGGCGTCGGCCTGATCTCGCCGCCGCCGCATCACGACATCTACTCGATCGAGGACCTGGCGGAGCTGATTCACGACTTGAAGAACGCCAATCACCACGCGCGCATCAGCGTCAAGCTGGTGTCCGAAGTGGGCGTGGGCACGATCGCCGCGGGTGTGGCGAAGGGCCACGCTGACGTGATTCTGATTTCAGGACACGACGGCGGCACGGGCGCGTCGCCGCAGGGGTCGATCAAGCATGCCGGCCTGCCGTGGGAGCTTGGCCTGGCGGAGACGCATCAGACGCTGGTGCTCAACAAGCTGCGCGACCGCGTGGCGGTCGAGACCGACGGTCAGCTGAAGACCGGCCGCGACGTGGCAATCGCCGCGCTGCTTGGCGCCGAGGAATTCGGGTTCGCCACCGGCCCGCTGGTGAGCATGGGCTGCATCATGATGCGCGTGTGCCACCTGGACACGTGCCCGGTCGGCGTGGCCACGCAGAACCCTGAGCTGCGCGCCAAGTTCGTCGGCAAGCCCGAGGACGTGACGAACTTCATGTTCTACATCGCCGAGGAGATGCGCGAGTACATGGCGAAGCTCGGCTTCCGCACGATCGAAGAGATGGTCGGCCGCGTCGACATGCTCGAATCCAAGCACGCGCAGTCGCATTGGAAGGCGAGCGGCATCGACCTGTCGCCGCTGCTGTGGCAGCCCGAGGTTGGACCGGAAGTGGGGCGCCATTGCAGCACGACGCAGGACCACGGCATCGCCCGCTCAATGGACGCGCAGACGCTGCTGGAAATCGCGCGGCCGGCGCTGGAGCGCGGCGAGAAGGTGCACGCCACGGCGTCGATTCGCAACGTGAATCGCGTGGTGGGCACGATGGTGGGCAGCGAGATCACGCGCCGCTACGGAGCGGCGGGCCTGCCGGACGACACCGTGCATTTCCATTTCAAGGGATCGGCCGGCCAGAGCTTCGGCGCGTTCATTCCGAAGGGATTGACGCTCGAGCTCGAAGGCGACGGCAACGACTACGTCGGCAAGGGCTTGTCTGGTGGGCGCATCGTGGTGTATCCGCCGCGCGCGGCGAATCTGCCGGCGGACGGCAACGTCATCATCGGCAACGTGGCGCTTTACGGTGCGACGACGGGTGAAGCGTTCATTCGCGGCGCCGCCGGCGAGCGATTCGCCGTGCGCAACTCCGGCGCGACGACCGTCGTCGAAGGCGTGGGCGACCACGGCTGCGAGTACATGACGGGCGGCCGCGTGATCGTGCTCGGTCCGACCGGGCGCAACTTCGCCGCGGGCATGTCCGGCGGCATCGCCTACGTGCTGGACTGGAATCGCGATTTCCGCAAGAACGTCAATCGTGAGATGGTCGGCCTGGAGAAGCTGAGCGACGCGCGCGAAATCGTGGAGCTCAAGATGCTGCTCGAGAAGCACGCGCGGCTGACGGGCAGCGACATCGCGCAGAAGGTGCTCGCGAACTGGGACGCATTCGTGCCGAAGTTCGTCAAGGTGCTGCCGAAGGACTACAAGCGCATGCTCGAAGCATTCGCCGAAGTGGAAGCGCGCGGTCTGAGCGGCGACGAGGCCGTGATGGCCGCCTTCGAGATGAACAAAAATGACGCCTCACGGACAGGCGGGAATTAATACACATTAGGGAACTACTCAGGCTCAGCGTTGTAAAAGCCTGCGCATCACGCCATCGCCCGCCCCCTTCGGGGGCGGGCGATGGCGTGATGCGCGGATTCCAACGAGGCCTGAGCGGTTACCCGATAAGAAAATCATGGCAAAACCAACAGGGTTTCTCGAATACGGACGACAGACGGCGGCAGAGCGCAATCCGCTCGAGCGCGTGGCGGACTTCGACGAATTCCACCTGCATCTTGAAGAACGCACGCTGCAGGAGCAGGGCGCACGCTGCATGGACTGCGGCGTGCCGTTCTGCCACACCGGCCAGATGATCAACGGGATGGCCTCGGGCTGTCCGATCAACAACCTGATTCCGGAGTTTAACGACCTGGTGTATCGCGGGCTGTGGCGCGAGGCGCTGAACCGGCTGCACAAGACCAACAACTTTCCGGAGTTCACCGGGCGCGTGTGCCCGGCGCCGTGCGAAGGCTCGTGCACGCTCGGCATAAATAATCCGGCGGTGACGATCAAGAGCATCGAATTGTCGATCGTCGAGCGCGGCTTCGAGGAAGGCTGGATCGTGCCGCAGCCGCCGGCGAAGCGCACTGGCAAGAAGATCGCTGTCGTTGGATCGGGCCCGTCGGGCCTGTCGGCGGCTGCGCAGCTGAACAAGGCCGGCCACTGGGTGAGCGTGTTCGAGCGCGCCGATCGCATCGGCGGCCTGCTCATGTACGGCATCCCGAACATGAAGCTCGACAAGCAGAACGTGGTGCAGCGCCGCGTCGACCTGCTGAGTGCTGAGGGCGTGCGCTTTTTCACGGGCGTCGAAGTCGGCAAGGACATGCCGATCGCGAAGCTGCGCGAGGATTTCGACGCGGTGGTGCTGTGCGGCGGCGCGACGAAGCCGAACGATTTGAACGCGCCGGGCCGCGAGCTGCAGGGCATTCATTTTGCGATGGACTTCCTGCGCGGCAACACGAAAAACCTGCTCGATCGCCGCGCCGGGCTCGACCCGTTCGCGCAGCTGATCTCGGCGAAGGACAAGGACGTCATCGTCATCGGCGGCGGCGACACCGGCACCGACTGCGTGGGCACGTCGCTGCGCCACGGCTGCCGCAGCGTCGCGCAATTCGAAATCGTGCCCCGGCCGCCGAATGAGCGCACCGGCGACAACCCGTGGCCGCAGTGGCCGCGGATCTACAAGAT
>CAXNFZ010000160.1:0-6761 GCA_964201495.1 Chloroflexota bacterium
ACTTTGCCGCTGCGCAGATAGCCGTCGCGGTGAAACTGTTGGATCTGGTCTTGGGTCAGCATGTTTTTCTCCTGGGGGACCTGCCCTGAAATCAGTTGATGAGAAATATTACAGAGCGCGTCCCGAGCCGGCAAGTCGACTTCACGGCAAATTTTGGCGTTTTCTCCGCCTGTACTGCAGCGGCGACGTTCCGAACGCGCTGCGAAATGCGCGCGAGAGGCCGGCGGCGTCGCTGAAGCCGACCTGCAGGGCCACGGTAGTGACAGGCAGCGAT
Organism: Chloroflexota bacterium; assembly: GCA_964201495.1. Taxonomy (GTDB): domain Bacteria; phylum Chloroflexota; class Anaerolineae; order J036; family Brachytrichaceae; genus CANJQH01. Next base: position 275 of record CAXNFZ010000160.1, read on the forward strand.
GTTTCGCGCAGCAGTGTCTGCGCGCGCTCGAGGCGCAGGCGGCGCAGATATGTGGCCGGCGGCATGCCGACTTCGCGCGTAAAGATTTCGGTGAAGTGCCCGGGCGAGAGAAACATGCGCGCGGCGAGCTGCGGCACGCTGAGATTTTCGGCGAAATGCTCCTCGCAGACGTGAATAATGTCGGCCAGGCTGAGGCCGGCGGACGAATCGGGGGGCGAGGCTGGTTCGCCGAGCGCGCGGCGCGAGCGCGCCACGGTTACGAGAATCTGGAACAGCGTGTGGCGCATCAGCAGGGGGGTGACGGGCTGGTTGCGGGCGGCTTCGTCGATCAGGCCGTCGACGTGGATGTCGACCGCTCGGTAGAGCTCCGGGGTGAGGTGCAGCTGACATTCGCGAGCGGCGTCGGGCCGCAGCGGATCGCGGACGAACAGGTCGCGGAAGCCGGGCAGCGAACCGAGGGCGTCGCGTTCGTCGTCGGTGAACAGATCCGCCTGGAAGCAGAGGACGGCGGCGCGCAGGTCGAGGAACTGCGCGTAGGCGACGGTGGAGCCGGGCGCGGTCATGTAGACGTCGCCGCGTTTGATCGGGTAGGGATGGCCGTTGATGATGTGGAGGCCGCGGCCGGCCTGGACGACGTAGAGGGCGAAGAAATCCTCGTGCAGGTGGTCGCCGGTGTGGTCGCCGGCGGGGAAATGCTGCTGCAGGAGCACGAGCGGCAGTCCGTGATGGGCGCGGCGCGGCAGATAGGAGGCGAAGAATTCGCAGATGGGGGTCATGCTGAGTAGGGGCGCCCGTGCGGGGTGTCGACGGAAGAATCAGTGATCGTCGGGTTCGCTGGTCGTGTGCAGCCGATTCAGGAACGCCGCTGGCCTGGCGAGGAAGCTGCGGGTGATGCGCACATGCTCGACGTCGTCGAAGGCGACGGGGCGGATGGAATTTCCGGCGAATTCGAGAATTTTCGCGCCTGGCAGCGCCATCAGGATCGGGGAGTGTGTGGCGATGACGAACTGGGCGCGTTCGCTGAGCATGTGCTGCAGCAGGGACAGCAGAGTGAGTTGCCGCAGCGGTGAAAGCGGCGCCTCCGGTTCGTCGAGCAGGTAGAGCCCGTCCGGCACGAAACGGTCGCGGAAGAATTCCAGAAACGCCTCGCCGTGCGAACGCGCGTCGACGCCCTCGCCGTAGCGCGACTGCAGCGCGCCGAGCTCCTTGTTCACTGCGCCGCGCGCGAGTGAGCGGGCAAGGGGGGAGCTGCGCTCGAGCGATTTGTCGAGTTGGCGGCGTTCGTCCACGAGGTCGGCGCGCAGGCGGGCCATGCGGTGCGCGAAGCCGAAGAAGTCTTCGGCGCGCAGGAACAGGCCGCGGCGCGTCTTTTTCGACCATGCCGTGCGGCAGACCGCAGCGAGTTCACGGGCCGGCGCCAGCGTTGGGTCGCGGTCCGTTTCGTGCTCGCCGGCGGTCGGCAGGCCGCTGGCGCATGCCAGCGCTTCCAGCAGGGTGCTCTTGCCGCTGCCGTTTTCTCCGACGAAAAACGTCACTGGGGTGCTGAATTCGATGCGTGGGCGCGCTCGCACGAGCGGCAGCGTGAATGGGTAGCGTTCGTGCGGGACTGCGTCGAGTGGTCCGACTTCGAACGATCTCAGGTGCATGAAACAGGATTGTATGGGAACTGTTGCGGGAAAGCTGCAACGAGGGGTGGCATCCGCAGTCAGGGGCAGATTTTGACGGCAGATCTTCCTCACGCGAAGCCGCAAAGAACGCGAAGAACGCGAAGGAAAAAGTTTGTTATGGATTTTCCGTGCCTTCGCTTGAGAAATGCATTCGCCAAAAGGTGCGAATGCACCCGCGTGAATGGGCTCGGGGAAGGTCGTTCCCAAACTGCACTCGGGGCAAGTTCGTGGTTGGCGGTCGAAAAGTCATCGCCAAACTGCGGATACATCTGGATGAACACGACGAAAATGCGCGTTTTGCGATGGGAAATACTCTGAATAGAGTCGTTGCAAAATCAGCCCATCCGTCAACTCGACAAATTTGTGTCGATTGCGACATAACGCCGGAGTCGTTGCGTCATTCGATGTTAAGCGCCCTATAATCTTGTCATTCAAGGGAATCCCTGCTGATGCGCCGGTTATTCGGCTTTCTTACACCCCACCGCCGGTTTTTTATCGCCCTGACCGTAGTCAACGTGCTGCTTTCGGCGATGTTGACGATCGGCCCACTGGTCACCAAGGCGATCGTCGACGATGTCATCGGAGCGTCAAAACTCGACCTGCTGCTGCCATATCTTGGTGTTTTCATCGCCGTGACGATCGTGCGCACGACGATGACCTACTTCTATTCGTATGGTCAAAACCGTCTCGGTCAGCTGGTCATGACCGACGTGCGAGCGGCGCTGTATCGCAAGATGCTGGCGTTGCCGTACAGCTTCTACGACAAGGAACAGACCGGCCGCCTGATGTCGCGCATCAGCAGCGACGTCGAGAGCACGCGCCTGTTTTTGTCGCAGATTCTGGTCGAATCGTTCAGCCATATCTTTACGATCATCCTTGCCAGCATTGCTGCGTTGAACCAGGACGTGCTGCTCGCCGGCGTCGCAATTCTGCCGATGCTCGCCTCGGGTTTCGGCCTGTATCTGATTCACCGCAGCCTGGCCAAGCCGTGGAGCCTGCAGCACGAGCGCTTCGCAAAGCTCTCCTCGACGCTGCAGGACAGCTTGTCCGGCGTCAAGGTGGTGAAATCGTTCGCGCAGGAAGTGCAGGAAGAGGGCAAATTCGACCGCGCGGTGCAAGCGGTCATGGCCGGCAACCTGGACATCCAGGATTCATGGAACAAGCGCTGGGTGTTCGTCGGCAGCATCGGCCGCTTCATGCAGCTGGCGCTGCTCGGCATCGGCGGATATCGCGTCATGAACGATGAAATCAGCATCGGCACGCTGGTGGCGCTCGTCAGCCTGAGCATGCTGCTGCTCGGTGCGATCAACGCGCTCGGCACGCAGCTGAACGCATTCAGCCAGACGGCGACTGCCAGCGTGCGCATTTTCGAGCTGCTGGACGAGCCGGTGACGATTCGCTCACCACGCGATGGGGCGGTGAATGCGCCGGCGCTGCGCGGTGAGATCGAGTTTCGCAATGTGGCGTTCGCGTACGCCACGTCCAAGGCGCACGTGCTGAAAGACATCGACCTGCGGGTGCCGGCCGGCAGCTCGCTGGCGCTCGTCGGTGCGACCGGGGCGGGCAAGAGCACGCTGATCAATCTGCTTGGTCGTTATTACGACCTGAGCTCCGGCACGATCTTCATCGACGGTGTCGATGTACGCCAGATGGACCTGCCGACGCTGCGGCGACAGATCGGCTACGTGTCGCAGGACAATCTGTTGTTTTCGGCGACGGTCGCTGAGAACATCGCCTTTGGTCGGCCGGACGCCACGCCCGAGCAGATCGAGCGCGCCGCGCGCCTGGCGCAGGCGCACGACTTCATTATTAAGATGAAGAACGGCTATGACACGCGCGTTGGTGAGCGCGGCGTCGGCTTGTCGGGCGGCCAGCGGCAGCGCGTCGCCATTGCGCGCGCGATCCTGCTCGACCCGAAAATCCTGATTCTCGACGATTCCATGTCCGCACTCGATGCGGAGACCGAAAAACTATTGCAGGCTGCTATTGCCACTGTCATGCAGGGACGCACCACGATCCTGATCGCCCATCGCCTGTCGACCGTCGAAAAAGCCGACCGCATCATCGTGCTGAAGGAAGGTTCGATCCAGGAGCAGGGCACGCACAGCGATCTGATTTCAGCCAGCGGCTACTATCGCCAGGTGCTCGAGCTGCAGCGCATGGCCACGGCTGAGGCGCTGTCGGAAACCGTCGACGTTACCCCGCGCTTCCTGCCGAAGGCTTCCTGACATGCTGCGACGTCTCGTGAAACCGATCCATCGCCGCCCGGACGCCTTCGAGGATCCTGAGGCGCCGGCTGCACCGCTGCCGCCCACTGGCGGCACGCTGCGCCGGCTGTTCACGTACCTGCGGCCGTATCGCGGCCGTTTTTTCTTCGCTCTCTCGATCTACATCTTCTGCATCGTCATCTCGCAGTTCTATCCGTACATCGACAGAATTCTGATCGACGAGCATATTGCGAAGAAGAACACGGATGGCTTTCTGCCGCTGCTGCTCGCCGCCGCCGGCGCACATGCGGCGGTGTGGGTCGGCGTGCTGGTGCGCTCGATGTTCATGGCGCGCATCAGCCTGAATATTCTCGTCGACCTGCGGCGTGAGTTGTTTCACCATGTCGCGCGCCTGTCGTTCAATTTTCATGAGCGCGAACCTGTCGGCAAGACGATGACGCGCTTCATTGGTGACGCCAGCACGCTCAACGACTTCCTGACGAACCAGATGGCCAACGTCGCGCACGACGTGATGGCCGGCGTCATGGTCATCATCCTGATGCTGGCGATCAACCCGATGCTGACGCTGATCGCGCTGTTCATGCTGCCGATTCTCACGTTGATCGGCATCTACATGCGCCCGCGCCTGCACGAGGGCTGGGAAAAAGTGCGCGAGAACATGACGTTGTTCAATATCTTTCTGGCTGAGAACATCGCTGGAATGCGCGTAATTCAGGCGTTCGTGCGCGAGAACGTGAATCTTGATCAGTTTCGCAAGGCGAATGAAAAAGTCGTCTCGGAGTGGATGAAGGTGATCGGGCTGCAGTCGTGGTTTTCGCCGCTGGTAGAAATTACGCGCGCCAGCGCGCTGGTGATCATTCTGTTTGTCTCCGCGCGCAGCTTTGGCTGGGTGGGTGACGAAGTGCTTACCGTCGGAACGCTGCTTGCGTTCACTGCGTATATCAACAACCTGTGGACGCCGATCAGCACGCTGACGAACCTCTACGTCGTCATGCAGGCGACGCTGGCTTCGGCGGAAAAAGTATTTCAGATGCTGGACACGCCGCAGGCGATCAAGGATGCGCCCGGTGCGTCATCGCTGCCGCGCGTCGTCGGCGCAGTCAAGCTCGAGGACGTCGACTTCGGCTACGACCCGGCGCGGCTGGTGCTGCACAAGGTCAATATCACGATTCAGCCCGGCCAGATGGTGGCGCTCGTCGGACAGACCGGCAGCGGCAAGACGACCATCGCCAGCCTGGTCTCGCGCTTCTACGACGTGACCGGCGGCCGCATCACCGTCGACGGCCATGACGTGCGCTCGGTGACGCAGCAGTCGCTGCGAGCGCAGGTGGGCATGGTGCTGCAGGAGCCGTTCATCTTCTCCGACACGATCGCTGCAAACATTTGCTACGGCCGGCCGGATGCGTCTATGCAGGAAGTGATCGAGGCGGCGAAGCTGGCGAATTGCCACAGCTTCATCGAGAAGTTGAACGACGGCTACGAGACCGTCGCCACCGAACGCGGCTCGATGTTCTCCGTCGGCCAGCGCCAGCTGCTGAGCATCGCGCGCGCGATCCTCGCCGACCCGCGCATTCTCGTGCTCGACGAAGCGACGAGCGCTGTCGACACCGAAACCGAAATGCTGATCCAGCAGGCGTTTGAGCACCTGATGCAGGGGCGCACGTCGATTGTCATCGCACATCGTCTCTCGACGATTCGGCGCGCCGATCAGATCGTGGTGCTGAAGGACGGCTGCGTGCTGGAGACGGGCAACCATCTCTCGCTCATGCAGCAGGATGGTTACTACGCGCGGCTGGTGCGCGCACAGGCGACGGGAGAGCATTGAAAATAAAGCGGCCCGACTCGTCGACTGCTCCCCAGGCAATGCATGCTGCGGGGGGAAGATCGAAGGGTGCCGGGGCGTCGCTGAACATTCCGATCGGTTCGTCGCTGTCGCTGCTGTGGCGTTATCTGCTGCCGCACAAGCGCAAGATGATCTGGTTGTTTATGCTGCTGCTTGCGAACATTGGACTGCAGCTGCTCAACCCGCAGATCCTGCGGCGGTTCATCGATTCGGCGTCGGCGCCCGTCGGCAACGAGCTGATCTGGATCGCCGGCTTGTTCGCCGGAACCGCAGTGCTGGGCAACATCGCGTCGGGCCTGGCTGCGTACGTGGGCGAAGACGTGGCCTGGTCGGCCACGAATGCGCTGCGCTCGGATCTGGTGCGGCACACGCTGGGCCTGGACATGAGCTTTCACAAGGCGCACACCGCCGGTGAAATGATCGAGCGCATCGACGGCGACGTGACGGCGCTTTCGAATTTCTTTTCGCAGTTCGTCGTCAAGGTCTGCGGCACATTCGTGCTGATGGCCGGCGTGTTGGCGACGATGTTCTATGAAGACTGGCGCATCGGCCTGACGATGAGTGCGTACGCGCTGCTGGTGCTGCTCGTGCTGCGGCGAGCGAAGGGCGTCGCTGTGCCGCATTTTAAAGATCAGCGCCAGGCCACGGCCGAGCTGTCGGCATTCTGGGAAGAACGCCTGTCCGGCCTGGAGGACATACGCTCGAGCGGCGCAGAGGCGCATACGCTGCGCATGCAGACGGTGTTGATG
>CAXNFZ010000161.1:0-6750 GCA_964201495.1 Chloroflexota bacterium
GCTCTCCGAGCGCGCCGGCAACCTGAGCCAGGGCCAGCGCCAGCTGCTCTCGATCGCGCGCGCGGTGCTGGCCAATCCGCGCATCCTGATCCTCGACGAGGCGACGAGCAGCGTCGACACGCGCACCGAGGCGCGCATTCAGCAGGCGCTGCTGCGGCTGATGCGCGGGCGCACCAGCTTCGTCATTGCGCATCGTCTGAGCACGATTCGCGACGCCGATCAGGTGCTGGTGATCGACGGCGGCCGTGTCGCCGAACGCGGCACGCACGTGCAGCTGCTCGCGGCGCGCGGCGTGTACTACAAGCTGTATATCAGCCAGTTCAAGGGGCTGGCGATCTGAGAGGGGATAGGGGAGAGGGAATAGGGGAGAGGGATGAAATCTAACGGGACTGCAGCGGAACAACAATCGAACGCGCGATCCCTTTCTCCTATTCCCTCTCTTAGGAACTAAGAGCCATGAAAAACGAAAAAATCGGAATCGCCGTAATCGGCGCAGGCGGCATGGGAATGGCGCTCGTCAAAGAGCTTCTGGCGCAGGATCCGCGGCTGGAGATTCGTGCGTTGTACGATCCGAGCCCGGAGTCGGTTGCGAGCGCATTGGCGAAGCTGCCGCTGCAGCCGCGCGTGTGTGAGACGTACGAAGAAGCGGTCGAGGCGTCGGACGTGGAGTGGGTGATGATCGCTTCGTGGAATGCGTTCCACAAGGAGCAGACCATCGCCGCGTTCGAGGCAGGCAAGCACGTGTTCTGTCAGAAGCCGCTGGCGACGAACCTGCAGGACTGCATCGAGATGCAGGCTGCGCATCGCGCAGCGAATCGCATGTTCAACATCGGCTTCACGCTGCGCTATGCGCCGCACTATCGCAAAGTGCGGCAGCTGCTGGATGCGGGCGTCGTCGGCCGCATCGTGTCGTTCGAATTCAACGAGACGCTCGACTTCAATCATGGCGGCTACATCATGGGCAACTGGCGACGGCTGCAGGCCAACGCAGGGACGCACCTGCTGGAGAAATGCTGCCACGACATCGACCTGGCGAACTGGATGACCGGCAGCCTGGCGGTGCGCGTAGCGTCGTTCGGCGGGCTGAATTTCTTTCGCCCGGAGAATGCGCATCATGTCGATCGCGTCGGCCCGCGAGCGGATGGGCGGCCGGCGTACACAACGTGGCGCACGACCGAGCTGAATCCGTTCACGTCCGACAAGGACATCATCGACAACCAGGTGGCGATCATCGAATACGCCAGCGGCGTGCGCGCCACGTTTCACACCAACTGCAACTCGGGCATCCCGGAGCGGCGCATGCACATCGTCGGCACCGAAGGCGTGATTCGCGCGGATTTGTATGCCGGCACGATTCAGTCCAAGCGCATCGGCTGGGACACCAGGATCGAAGACCACTCGCTGGCGATGCTCGACGGCCACGGCGGCGGCGACAACATTCTGTCGCGCGAACTCGCGGACAGCATGTTGCACGGTGCGACGCCGAGCGTGGGCCTGTATGAAGGCCTCACGTCGGCGGTGACCGGCTTCGCGATCGACGATGCGATGGAGACCGGCACGGTCGTCGACGTGCGGCCGTACTGGGAAGCGACGGGGGTGGAATACTGACGACGGGCGACGCTTGCGTCGCCCCTACGCTGCTACCGTATACACCTCGGTCTTGCGCGGGTCGACGGTGTAGCCCTCGATGGTGGTGGGCAGGTTGCCGCGCGTGTCGATGGCAGCGCGCACGATGTGCTTGTTGAATGTGCTGACATGCGGCATCTCGAGGTACTCGTCGACCGGCATCCAGCGCGCGTCGGCGATCTCGTTCGGGTCGGCGGTAATTTCTTCGCTGAGCGGCGAGAGCCGGCAGACGAAGTAGAAATCGCTCTTGCCGAAGCGATAGCCGTGCTGATGACGGAAGCACACCACCGACTCGAAGCGCGTCTGGACGCCGGTTTCTTCGAGCACTTCGCGCATGACGCCGTCGGAGAGATGCTCACCCGGGTCGATCAGGCCGCCGGGCATCTTGAAGAAATTCGGGCGGTCCTTGGCGTGGTAGCGCTCGACGATGACGAGGATCTCGCGCCGGTCGTTGACGACGACCGCACCGGCGCCAATGAAATGCGATGCGTCGCTCGGCACGAATGCGCCTTCGCGCAGCTGCAGCGTGAGCATCACATAGGACGCCTGCGCGTGATGAAAGACGAAGTCCTGCGCGACGGCGAGCGGCACGTGGGACGCGAGCGCGATCGGCAGCTTGAGCCAGGCCAGGCGGAAGCCGGCGTCGCGCCAGCTTTGCACTGACGCGGCGAGCTGCGTGGAAAATTCGATTGCGTCGGTCGGCAGTGCGGCGGGATCGATCAGGATGCCGCCGAAGGGGTCGGTGGTGTGGGAGAGTGCCATGGGGGATTTCAGATTTCGGATTTCGTAACTACTCAGGCCTAAATCAGTATTTCCCGCGAAACGCGCTATTCCTTCCCCCTTCGGGGGAAGGAATTGCGCGTTTCGCGTTGGAAAAATGGATGGCCTGAGTAGTTACCGGATTTCAGATTTCAGATTTTGCCGTTGCTCAGGCAGGACTGGGAGCCGGCCATGGGCTGAGCGTCAGCCATATGCTTGATCGGCCATTGTCGCGGTTTTGATGAAATCTGCACGGGGGACGATCGTGTATTCTCTGACTCATCAGTGTTCATTCGCACATGTGGCGAAATCTAGGCATCCCTGCTAAGTGCCGGGATGCTGCGACTGCGCCCATGTATATACGCATGGACTCTTGCTCTGACTATTAACTTCTCATGACCATCGGACATTCTTACGACCAACTCGACACCCCCGCACTGTGGACCGATCTGAACGTGCTCGACCGCAACATTGCTGCGCTGGCGGCGTATTTTCGCGCCGCCGGCGTGCAATGGCGGCCGCACACGAAAGGCATCAAGACGCCGGCGGTGGCGCACAAGCTGCTGGCGGCCGGTGCGCACGGCGTGACATGCGCCAAGCTCGGTGAAGCCGAAGTGATGGCGGCGGCGGGCGTGCGCAGCATCCTCGTGGCGAACCAGATCGTGACGCCGTCGAAGATTCTGCGGCTGGTGAACCTCGCCGCGCAGTGCGACGTGATCGCCGCCGTGGACGACGCCACGAACGTCGACGCCATCGCTGCGGCGGCGCGCGCCAAGGGCGTGGTCGTCGGGCTGCTGATCGAAGTCGACTGCGGCATGCAGCGGGCGGGCGTGGCGCCGGGCGCGGCGACGCTGGCGCTGGCGCAGCACATAGCGCGCACCGACGGCGTGGCGCTGCGCGGCCTGATGTCGTGGGAAGGTCACAACCTCGGGATCGTCGATCCCGAAGAGAAGCGCCGCGGCATCACTGCGAGCGTGAAGCTGCTCACCGACAGCGCAGACGCATGCCGCGCTGCCGGCCTGCCGATCGAGATCGTCAGCTGCGGCGGCAGCGGCACGTACGTGGTTACGGCGCATTTGCCGGGCGTGACCGAGATTCAGGCCGGCGGCGGCATCTTCTGCGACGTGACGTATCAGTCGTGGGGCGTGCCGCTCGAGCCGGCGCTGTTCGTGCGCGCGAGCGTGACCAGCAGGCCGGCGCCGAACCGCGTGATTCTCGACGCTGGATTCAAGACGCTGCCGCGCGGCTTCGCAGCGGCGCGGCCGCTCGGCGTGGAGAACGTCGAGTCGGTGGTGCATTCGGCCGAGCACTGCATCCTGACGCTGACGCAGCCGAACACGCAATTGAAGATCGGCGACGGCGTCGACTTCGTGGTGGGCTACGGCGACGCAACCGTGTTCCTGCACGAAGTGCTGCACGGCGTGCGCGACGGCGTGGTTGAAACGGCGTGGCCGGTGCTCGGGCGCGGGAAGCTGCAGTGAAAACACGCGGCGGCGAAGCCGTCGTCGTCGGCAGCGGGCCGAACGGGCTGGCAGCGGCGCTGACGCTGGCGGAGGCCGGTGTGCACGTGCGCGTGCTCGAGGCAGCGGCGACGCCCGGGGGCGGCTGTCGCAGCGATGCGCTGACGCTGCCGGGCTTCGTGCACGACGCCTGCGCGGCGATTCACCCGGTGACCGTGGCGTCGCCGTTTTTTCGAAAGCAGCAAATCGAGCGCCGCGTCGAATTCGTGCATTCACCGGCGGCGCTGGCGCATCCGTTCGACGACGGCACGGCGGCGCTGCTGTTGCGCGACGTGCGCGCGACCGATGCACAGCTCGGCGCAGGCGGCAGCTGGGCGCGCGCGATGGGGCCGCTCGTGTCCGAGGCCGAGTTTTTGATCGAAGACCTGCTGGGGCCGTTGGTAAAGATTCCGCGGCATCCGATTGCGTTTGCGCGCATTGCGCCGCTGGCGCTGCTGCCGGCAACTTTGTTTGCGCGCGGTGCTTTGCGCGGTGCGCGGGCGCGTGCGTTGTTCGCCGGGCTGGCGGCGCATTCGATGATTCCACTGGAAGCGCCGGGAAGTGCTGCGTTCGGGCTGATGCTCGGGCTGCTCGGGCACCACGTCGGCTGGCCGTTTCCGCGCGGCGGGGCCGGGCGCATCGTCGACTTTCTGGTCGAAAGAATTCGCGCGCTGGGCGGCGAGGTCGAAGTCGGGCGCGAGGTGCGTGCGCTGCGCGAGCTGCCGGTCGAGGCCATGAAATTCCTCGACGTTACGCCGCGGCAGTTCGTGCGCCTGGCGGGCGACGCGCTGACTACTGCGCAGGCGCGGCCGTATGAACGATTTCGCTACGGCCCGGGCGTGTTCAAGATCGACTACGCGCTGCGGGCGCCGATCCCGTGGCGGGCGAACGAGTGCGCGTCCGCGGCGACCGTACACATCGGCGGGAGCATCGAGGAGATCGCGCGTTCCGAGCGCGATGCGTGGCGGGGCGTGAGAAGCGAGCGGCCGTTCGTGCTGCTGGCGCAGCACACGCTGTTCGACGCGAGCCGCGCGCCGGACGGCATGCACACGGCGTGGGCGTACTGCCACGTGCCGCACGGCGACGGCGGCGATTTCACTGCTGCAATCGAAGCGCAGATCGAGCGCTTCGCGCCGGGCTTCCGCGACTGCATTGCGGCGCGGCACACGACCGGGGCGATGCAGATGCAGGCGTACAACGCCAACTACATCGGGGGCGACATCGGCGGCGGAGCGGCAACGCTGTGGCAGACGCTGGCGCGGCCGCGGCTGGCGCTGAATCCGTATCGCACGCCGCTGGCCGGCGTGTATCTGTGCTCGTCGTCGACGCCGCCGGGGCCGGGCGTGCACGGCATGTGTGGGGTGGGGGCGGTTGTGAAGGGGATAGGGGATAGGAGATAGGAGATAGGAGATAGGGACTCAAGGGTGGTCGGCAGTTGAACATTCGCCCCAAACGCCGGATGCACCCCCGAGTTCAAGATGCGCGGCGATCCTTGCGATCCTTGCGAAGCTGCGAAAGATATGCGTCGCCGGTCTTTCGGTCGAGTCCCTCGCCCCGTGAATGCAGCATCTGCAGCATGGCGACCGGATCCAGGCGTTGTTTCGGTTCCGTTGGCTCGGCAAGCTCGATGGCGCGGCGCACCACCTCGGCCTGTGAGACTTGCCATAGTGAAGCGAGTTTTCGAATTCGTTCGGCTGTGGCTGCGTCGAGAGTGAGCGTGGTGCGGTGGAAGAGTTTCGACATGCCTGCGTCGTGGGGCCGGGCGTCTGGCGATTGCTGCAGGAGCGACCGGGCCGGTCGCCCCCACAGATGAGTCGCGAACTCGTAAGATTCTCTGCGTTCATGCCCGCGGCAATTCCGGCACGTAGACGTAGGTCGGGTCATTCGCCTGGCGCTGCATGATTTCGCCGATGAGCTTCCAGCTTTCGACGAGGCCGTTGGGCGTGGGCGGCAGGTCGTGGCGGATGGCGGCGTGCAGTTTCGGCAGGCGATAGCACGGCACGGCGGCGTACATATGGTGCTCGATGTGGAAGTTCATGTGCCAGTAGAGAAACTGCAGCAGCGGATTAAGCAGCACCGTGCGCGTGCAAAGGCGATAGTCGCCTGTTTCGTCCTGCAGGCCTGAGTGCTGGATGTTGTTGCAGAGGCTCTGAATCAGGCCGCCGTAGAAGGGGGCGAGCGTGAGCAGAACCGGGATGAGCCAGAGGCCGAAATAGATCGAGACGATGGCGATGGCGAGGTGGCCGAAGAGGCAGAAGCGCGCCCAGTTGAACAGACGGCGGCGGGCATCGGGCTTGCTGGCGGGGAACAGGTAGTTCATCCAGTCGCCGTCGATGATGCCGAGGGCGAGGCGAATCTGGCCGCGGAAGTGGTGGTAGATGCCCTCGTAGTTGATGAAGCCGTATTTGAGAAAGCCGACGGCCGTGAGTTTGACCGGCAGAGTCACCTCGAGATCGTCGGGTGGGTGCAGCGTGTATTTATGGTGTTCCTGGTGGCTGGCCCAGAACGCGATCGGGTTGTGGCCGGACATGAAGCTGATGAGATAGAGGAAGAACGAGTTCAGCCATTTGGTGCGGAAGACGGAGCTGTGGCAGAGCTCGTGGAAGCCGTTGAGGAGGAAGGCGTAGACCGCGCCGTGGAAGTAGAGCGCGATGATGAGCAGCGGGAGCGAGCCGAGGTTCCAGGCGTAGAGCGACGCTGCGGCGGTGAGGCCGATGATCGCCAGGTGGCCGAGGGTTTGAGCGAAGCCAAGCAGGTCGCTGCGCTGATTGAGCCGAGCGAGCAGGTCGCGGTCGATCGGGGAGCGGTACCAGTCGACGCGCTGGGGAGCGGGTGAGGCGGACATAGGTGGGGAAAGTGTGGCACG
>CAXNFZ010000162.1:0-6690 GCA_964201495.1 Chloroflexota bacterium
TGGCGCGTTTCGCGGGAAATACTGATTTGGGCCTGAGTAGTTACCGTCGCGGAGGAATCTTCCTCAAGCGAAGGCGCAGAAAATCAATAACAAGCTTTTTCCTTCGCGGCTTCGCGGCTTCGCGTGAGGAAAATCTGCTGTTGAAATTCGCCCCGAACTGCGAATGCACCCCCGTGAATAAGCGCGCGCATATCCGGTAGAATCTAAGCCGCGCGGGCGGTTAGCTCAGTCGGTTAGAGCGTCTGTCTTACACACAGAAGGTCACAGGTTCGAGACCTGTACCGCCCATCCTTCACCCAGATCCCAGCCGCGTGATTTTCTCGCGCCCGCGGCGCACATACTCGGTGGCGTTGCACGTATCCACCACGGCACGGCTGGCCGACACGACCTGTCCATAATCGATCGTGCGATGACCGGTGACGATTACGACGCAGTCCATCTTCGCCAGAAGCGCCTCGCTCAGCGGCTGCGACATGAACTCACGCGGCTCACGCTGAAACACATCGCCGCCGATTCCGAAGCGCGCCACGTACGGATCGTGATACTGCACGCGCGCGCCACGGCGCAGCAGCAGTTCCATCACCCGCTCCGCCGGCGAGTTGCGCGCATCGTCGATGTCACGCTTGAACGCCACACCCAGCACCAGCACGTTCGCATCCTTCACAGAAACATGCTGATTGCTCAATGCCTGCGCCACCAGTTCGACGACGTGAAACGGCATCGACTGATTCACTTCCGCCGCCAGCTCGATAAATTTCGTGTAGAAGTCGAACTCGCGCGCCTTCCAGGAAAGATAGTACGGGTCGACGCCGATGCAGTGCCCACCAACGCCGGCGCTCGGCGTGAATGGCATGAATCCATATGGCTTCGTCTTTGCCGCGCCAATCACTTCCCACAGGTCGATGCCCATGCGCTCGCACAACAGCGCCATCTCATTCACCAGCGCAATGTTCACCGAGCGAAAAATGTTCTCCAGCAGCTTGGTCATTTCCGCCACACGCGGCGATGACACCTCGACCACCGGCGCACCGATGCGCTTCAGCAGATCCGCCGCCCGCCGCGTCGCTGCAGCGTCGATGCCACCCACCACCTTCGGCGTGTTCTGCACAGTCCAGTCGCTGCGGCCCGGGTCGATCCGTTCAGGCGAAAATGCCAGATCGTAGTCGCGGCCAGCCACCAGCCCGCCGCGCTCGAGAATCGGCTGCATCACTTCCTGCGTGGTTCCGGGAAAAGTCGTGCTCTGCAGCACCACCATCTGGCCGCGCTGCAAATTCAGTGCGATGCCTTCCGCCGCCGCGACGATGTACGACAAATCCGGCGCACGCATCGCATCGAAGGGCGTAGGCACGCAGATGAACATCACGTCGACGTCACGCAGGCCGTCGTAGTCTGTGCTTGCGCGCAGCTTCTGCGCCTGCACCAGTGCAGCAACGTCCGCACTCGGCACATCGAGAATGTAGCTGCCGCCTTCGTTCAGCTGCGCCACCTTGCGCACATCGATGTCCACACCGAGCACCTGCAGACCAGCGCGCGCGAACGACACCGCCAGCGGCAGCCCGACGTACCCCAGCCCGATCACGCCGACTCGCACGTCGTCGCGCAGCATCGGCTTCACTACACCTTCGGGGTCGCTTCCCAGTCGATTCGCTTTAGCTTCCATGGTCCGAACTCCATCAACCACAAAAAGAACGCCGCAGTGCTCAGCAGCACCCCAGCGATCAATAGATTCGCCCACACATCCGAAACAGATGAGATGACGGCTGCGATGCCGCACGCGCCGCACACGATGTACAGAATCAGCACCGCCTCGCGCTTCGAATACCCGTTGTTGGCAATACGATGCGACGTGTGATCGCGCCCCGGCGTCGTCAAAGGGTTTTTCCCACGCCGCAGCCGCGAAATGATCACCAGCATCACGTCGAACAACGGCACCAGCAGCACAATCAACGGCGTCAGCCACGACACACTCGTGTCCTGACCCACAAAACGCAGCTTAATCGCGACGCACGAAAGCAGGAACCCAAGAAACATGCTGCCTGAATCGCCCATGAACACGCTGGCCGGGTTCAGGTTCCAAAAGAGAAAACCCGCGCACGCGCCGAGCACCGCCGCGCTCAGCAGCGCCACCAGCGTCTGGCCGTTCAGCACGGCCAGCAGCAAAAAGAATGCCGACGCCACTGCGCTGATTCCCGCCAGCAAACCGTCCATGTTGTCCAGAAAATTCATCGCGTTCGTGATGCCGACGATCCACAACACCGTCACGATCGCATCGAGCGCGACGCTCTGGAAGATCTGGATGCGAATGCCGAAATACCACGCGAACGCAGCTGCGAGCAGCTGCACCACCAGTTTGACGTACGCGTTGAGCTGAAAGCGATCGTCCACCAAACCCAGAAACGACATCAACGCCGCACCCGCCAGCAGCGCACCCAACTGCACGAATTCGCCGCGCGAGCGCAGCAGCACCGCCATCACGATCACCGCGAGAAAAATCGCCGTGCCACCCATCCGCGGCACAGGCACGCTGTGCACGTCGCGCGTGCGCGGCACCGCCATGACTCCGAAGCGCGGCGCCAGCCATTTGCTGATCGGCGTCAGCGCAATCGAAAGCACCAGCGCACCCAGAAACAAGAGGATCAACGTTGCGTCCATGAATTCGTCACCCATCGAAATTCCCGCCACACCCGCCCCCGCGCTTTTCAAGAGCACGGGTCGGGCGTCGAAATTTCTGAATACCAGTACCTGTTGGGAATGCCGTAGTTCAGGCTCCTGAACTACGGCAGCGACGACAACGTCGTCGCCCGTACATATCCGCCCTAACTGCCGACTTGCACGAGCAGCTGCTGCATGCCCGGCTTTTGATCATCCGGAGCCAGTTCGAACGCCTTCTGAGCAGCCTCGACCGCCTTCGCCTTGTTCGCCGTCTCCTTATAAAGCAGCGCCAGGTTGCGCCACGCCGCCCAATCCTGTGCATTGGCCTGCGTCAGCTTTTCGGCGTACGTCACCGCCTGCTGCGGCTTGCCCATCTGCTGATACGTCACCATCAGCTGCCCGATCACCTGCGCGTTGTTCGGATTCAGCTGCACCGCCGCTTCCAGCTCCGGCAACGCCTGCTCCGTAAGCGCGCGCCACTTTGGCTCTACCTCGGCGATCGTCGCCTGCGCCGCGCTGATGCGTTCGGTGTCCGTCGGCGCCGCCGTCGCGATAATCTGCTGCGCCTCGACACGCCGGCGATTCAACGGATCGGCCTGCACCAGGAACACGTTCGCGCGCAGCAATCGCGTGTTGTCGAACTTCTTGTCCATCGACAACGATATATCGAGCTTCTCCTGCGCCAGCGCGAATTCGCCGCGCTGCAGGTGCAGATTCGCCCACTCATTCCACAACTGCGCACTGTTGGGGCTGAGGCTCGTGGCTGCCTTGTATTCCTTCATCGCATTCTGATAACGACGCTCTTTCTCCGCCGGATCCTGCACCACAGACACAGTCTGCAGCCACATGCGCGCCAGATTTGCGCTGTGGTCGGTATTCAACGGATTGATCGTGCGCGCTTCTTCCAGAATGATCTTCGCCGCGTTCAGCAAATCCTGCTGACCCATAGCCGCAGACGGCAACGAATTCATGCCGCGCGGCCGGTTCCAGTTCGTGGCGCCGTCGTCGATCACCTTCTTGAACGAATCGTTTTCAGCAATCTTGTCGGAAGCCAGCTCCGGCTGCGGATGACTGCGCGCTTTTTCCAGCAAAGCGCGGCCCAGCCACAAGTAATAGTAATCCTCACTCGGCGCCAGCTGAATCGCGCGCCGATGATGCTCGATCGCCAGGTCCCAGCCCTGCACCGGCAGGCCAGTGTTGCTCAGCAGACGCCCTCCCTGCTGATCCCATGGGCTGGCCTGCTTGTAAACGATATCCGCCTGAATCGGCTGCAGATTGCTCGTGGAGATCAGCACCAGCGCAACCGGCAGGCCGATCAGGCCGACGAGCAGGCTCGGCACATTCGCCAGCCCGCGCGGAGGTGTGATGCCCTCCTCGCCGCGCAGCAACACCGCACCGGTGAGTATCAGCACACCAATCAATACATAGACATACGCCGGGAACGCCGCCAGCTGCTCTGCGATGGCCAGGATGCTGTCGACGGAATTCTGCCCAGCGCTGATGAACGCCACCAGTCGTCCTGCGACGAAGGTGCCGAACGTGATCCAGACGAATGTCGCGACTGACGCAATCAACGCCGCCGCCGGCCACACGTTCTCGGAGTTGTCGTGAAACACACCCTGCACGTGCATCTCCGCCACCAGAATCGTCGTGCCCAGGCCGAGCGTCGCCAGGACCATCAGCAGCACTCCCATGCTCGGCTCAATCGCCGTGCGCGCACCGGCCTGCACCGGCAGCTCCGTCAGCGAGTGCAGAAACAACTCGCCGGGGTTCATGTAGCGCGAAATATTGTTCGTGAAGTCAAACGCCAGAATGCCCAGCACCAGCCCGAGCACCACGCCAGCGGCGACGGTCGGGCTGAACCATGCGGGAAACGTTCCGCGTGACACGGACTGGCGACGCTGCTGGCGCGCCACGGCTGCCTGCACTGCGCGACGCTCCTTGCGCGTGCTCACGCTTTCCACCACCGCTGTCACCGGCACGGCCTGTGCAGCCACCACCGCCGCTGCCGCCGCCTCGACCGCCTCGGTGCGCGTCTGCATGAACCCCGCGCCCACCACGACCATCACACCGATCAGCACCCAGAAATGCGAGCGCGTGCTCGCAATCGCAATGCCGGTATGAATTTCGACAAAATGCGCCACCACCGTGGAGATGATCGCAATCAGCAGCATCTGATCCCGCAGCGACAATGAGGAAGACACCTCCGTGCCTTCCTTGCGCAGCGAATTCAGCAGCGCACTAATAATCAGAAACAACGCCAGCCCGAGCGCAATGCCGCCGGCCACGCCCACGCCGAACAGGTTCGACGAACCAGTCGCCACGAAATAACCGCCGACCAGGCCTCCGCCAAGAACCCATAGCACCACAAACAGCACGCGTTCCAGTCGCGTGGCGATCAACCCGATCCACGCGAATCCGAAATACAGCACGCTTCCGAACAGCAGCATATACGCGACGAATCCGACCACACCGGTGATCACCAGTGAGTCCCACGTTTCGTTGTGGCTGCGGTCAGGCGACGCATTGCGCGCCTCGATATTCGCCAGCGCCGGTGGATAGAAGCGGTTGTAGGCCACGTACATCGACTCAGGCCCGTAACCGATCAACGGACGAATGACATTCCACTGGTCCGGTGAACCATCCGGATTCTGAATCGGCTCATGCGGAGCCACCAGTTTGGCCGAACCTTCCCAGATCAGCACGCGCACCACGTTCGTGCCGTCCGTCGTCTGCATCACGCTCGACAGACGGCCGAACAGCGGCACGCTCTGCCGCAGCGACGTCGCCAGTGATCCGGTCTTGTCGAAGTTCAGCCAGATCAGAAATGCCAGGCCGGCCAGCCCAAGTCCGATTGATCCCGCAGTCAGGATCAAACGCGCCTTACGCCGGCGAATCAGCTGCGCCATCAGCAGCAGCATGAAGAAAATACCCGCCATCCAGCCCAGCTGCGGTCCACGCGATCCAGCCAGCACACCCACCACGAACAGGTTCACCAGCGCGATCACGATATAGACGCCGGCCCGCACCACATCCGCCATGCGCGGCTTCGCAGCCCGAAACACAGACACGAACGATTCCACGATCTTGTAGATCGTGATAAAGAACGACATGATCAGGTACGCCGCGACGAAGATCGAGTTGCCCATGTTCGAGGCTACACGCTCCACCGTATCGCCGCCCCAGGGCAGCGGGTCGATCTTCATTCGCTGTAGCACGCCATACATTGCGACCGGCAGCGAGGTAATCACGATTACGGCCAGCAACCGTTCCAGCTGCGCACGAGTGCGCAATCCCTGCAGCACCATGAAAAACACCACGATGTAGCTGAACGTCGTATACGTACCCTGCAACCGCTGATACGAGCCGAGCAGGCTGGTCCACGGCGCAACCGACAGCACGGTGCTGATCAGATACACCACGACCATCAGCAAGGTCGGCAACACCAGCGGAGTACGCAGCGTCACCTGCCGACCGCGTTGCGGGTTGGCGCGCTCCTCGATCCACTTCACCAGCCACGCCAGCGCCATGACGATGGCGATCGAACGCAGCGTCGTCAATTTGTCCGGCTCGAAGACACGGCTCGAATAGATATTGAAAAACAGCGGCACGACGATGACGGCGGCGAGCCACCCCATCTCGATGACGCGATCACACCAGGCGCTCAGACGACTGATTGGAACAGCTGCGCGTGCAGGTGCGGAATTGGATGCGGGTTCAGCCGCGACAGAAACATTCAACATACGGTGGTTGTTTTGACCTCACAAAGCGCCCGGCGGCGTTACTTCCGTCCGCATGGCACAATTCCGTAAGATTGTAGCGGAGCAGGCACCCCGAACGGTATCGCCCCTTTGGGCTATACACCATCGTTTCAGAGTGTTTCTGTCGGCAACCCGCATCTTCAAATGCATCTGCTGTTTGGGGCGAGCTGCATTTCCTCGCGCGAAGCCGCGAAGAGCGCGAAGTGGTCTGAATTCCGTCGCCGAAGACTCTTCCTCACGCGAAAGCACAGAAAAGCCATACACAGCTTTTTCTTTC
>CAXNFZ010000163.1:0-6636 GCA_964201495.1 Chloroflexota bacterium
AAATGGATGGCCTGAGTAGTTACTAGATTTCAGATTTTGGATTTTGGAAGCTGACGCCGAAGTGCGCATGCTCAATCCGAAATCTGAAATCTGAAATCTGAAATCAAAAATTCCCCGCGGGTGTGTTCTAATTCCCCCGCCAAATGCACAGATACCAGCCGGAAAATCCGCTCATCGTGCAGAGCGACCGCAGCGTGCTGCTCGAGGTCGACAGCCCGCTGTACACCGAAGCACGCGACGCCTTGGCACGCTTTGCTGAGCTTGAGAAGAGCCCCGAATACGTGCACACGTACCGTATTTCTGCGCTGTCGCTGTGGAACGCGGCGGCGGCCGGGCTGACGGCGGAGCAGATCCTGGCGGATCTCGATCGCTTCTCGAAGTATCCGCTGCCGGACAACGTCCGCGTCGACATTGCTGATTCAGTCGGGCGCTATGGGCGCATCAAGCTGCTGTTGGAGGAAGGCCACTTGCTGGTGGTCGCTGACACGCCGGCGCTGCTGCTCGAGATCGAACGGCACCGTCATTTTGCGCCGCTGATTTTGCGCAAGATTTCGTCGACGACGCTCGAAGTGGCGCCGGGCATGCGCGGCCACGTCAAGCGTGTGCTGCTGCAGATCGGCTTCCCTGCAGAAGACCTGGCCGGCTACGTCGACGGCAAGCCGCTGCCGTTTGAGATGCGTGGGCTGACGGCGCAGGGTGCGCCGTTCGAGATGCGTAATTATCAGGATGACGCTGCCGAGGTGTTCTGGGCGAAGGGCAGCGCCGCCGGCGGCAGCGGTGTGATCGTCCTGCCGTGCGGCGCGGGCAAGACCATCGTCGGCATCGCTGCCATGGCCAAGTCACAGACTGCCACGCTCGTGCTGTGCCCGAACACCGTCGCCGTGCGGCAGTGGATTCGCGAAATCCTCGACAAGACCACGCTCACCGAGGATCAGGTCGGCGAATACAGCGGCTTGAAAAAAGATGTGAAGCCGGTGACGGTGTGCACGTATCAGGTGCTGACGCATCGCATGAAGGGCGCCAAGGCGGCTGCTGAGCTGGCGGAGGCGGTGGCCGAACTTGAGGCGGGTGAGTTCGTCGAGGCAGCCGGCAAGGGTGGGCGCAAGCCGAAGAAGATGCCGCGTCTCGAAGAGTACCCGCACATGCAGTTGTTCAATACGCTCGACTGGGGCCTGATTATTTACGATGAGGTGCACCTTTTGCCGGCGCCGGTCTTTCGCATGACTGCTGAAATTCAGTCGCGCCGCCGCCTCGGGCTCACCGCCACGCTCGTGCGCGAGGACGGCATGGAGGGCGATGTGTTTTCGCTCGTCGGGCCGAAGAAGTACGACGTGCCGTGGAAGGACCTCGAACGGCAGGGCTGGATCGCCACTGCCGAATGCCATGAGATTCGCATCGGGCTGGCCGAAGAAGAACGCCTCGAATACGCTGTGGCGGGCTCCGATCAGAAATTTCAGCTCTCGTCGGTCAACCCGCGCAAAGAGCAGATTTTGTCGATGCTGCTCGATAAGCACCGTGATGACAGCGTGCTTGTGATCGGTCACTATCTGCCGCAGCTGGCGGCGGTGGCGAAGCGCATCGATGCGCCGGTGATCACCGGTGAAACGCCGGTGAAGCAGCGCGAAACGCTGTATCGGCAGTTTCGTGAAGGCGAGATCAGTCGCCTGGTGCTCTCGCGCGTCGGCAACTTCGCGGTGGATCTGCCGGATGCCAACGTGCTGATTCAGGTGAGTGGTATGTTCGGCTCGCGTCAGGAGGAAGCGCAGCGGCTCGGTCGCGTGCTGCGCCCGAAGAAGAACGGACTGCTGGCGCATTTTTACACTGTGGTGACGCGCGACTCGCTCGATCAGGAATATGCGGCCAAGCGCCAGTTGTTCCTTACCGAGCAGGGATATCACTACGATATTCTTTATGAGGAAGAAGTGCCGGCGTTCACGCCTGCGGTGATTGCCACGACGTCGGCCCCGGTGCGCCGCAGCGCAAGCGGCCTGTTGCGCAGCGGAGACTAAACGGAAATTAGAAAATTGGTAACTACTCAGGCCATCCATTTTCCAACGCGAAACGCGCTATTCCTTCCCCCGAAGGGGGAAGGAATAGCGCGTTTCGCGGGAAATACTGATTTAGGCCTGAGTAGTTACGAAAATTGGTAATTACTCAGGCCAGCTAGTTTTCTAGCGTGTTTCGCAGGAAATACTGATTTGCGCCTGAGTAGTTACGAAAATTGGCGAAGTTCTGCTCATGACCAGCTCACACACTTGGCCGACGGCCATGCCGTTTCGTGCGCCGCCGATGGCGTTGAACGAAATCATCGAGGCCGAATTTAATGCTACGCAGCTGCGCGACCTGGCGCGCTGGATGGACGTGAAGCTCAGCGGCACGTCGAAGATCGGCTTTGTCGAACAGATCGTCGAAGCGTTGCAAGTGCGCATCGCGCGTGTCGCTGTCGACAGTGGCGCAGCACTGGAAGGCATGAGCGCCGAACAGCAGGATTTCGCCCGTCGCATTTTCACCGCACGCGACGCCGAGTCCGTGCTGCCGCGCAGCCTGCTCGCCGCAGTCTGGGCGCGCCAGTTCGACCGCGACGGCGACCGCAAGCTCGGCGAAATGCTGAGCAGCCTGCGACGCCGTGCGCTAATCTTTCCTACCTCGCCGCTGCAACACGGCCTGCGCGACGTGTTCTATCGCTGGTTGCCGTTCGGGCCGAATGCCCCGGTGCACGCGTTCAAAGTAGAGGCTCCGCGCCAGATCCCGCCCGATCCGGTCGGCCCGCGCGCGAGCTTTCTCGACGACTTCGATGGATTTCTCGAGATCGCGATGAAGTCCGGCGTCGAACTGCGCGCGTCTTTGCCGGCGCATCCGCAGGCGGCGCGCATGGCGTGGCTGCGCGGCTGGGAGCACGATTCTGACGACGCACAGCGCGTGATGAATTCGCGGCCGGGCTGGGTGCCGGATCAGCAGACCGGCATTGGTGTCGTGCTGGCCTCGTCGCTCACTGCCCGGGGAGCGGCCACGCTCGAAGATCAGACCGGATTGCCGCAGTCGCGCGTGATGCTGAACATGGCCATTGCATGTGCGCTGCAACTGCTCGGAGGCCCGTCGTCCGACTTGTCGGCTGCGCCGCAGCGCGTGATGATGAATGCGCGCCGCGCCGAGGAATGGCTGGTGCTGCAGCCGGAGCAGAAGCTGCGCCGCGCCTGGCACGCACTTACAGATGTCGTGGCTGATCCGCTCGAGGTGCGCGCGGCGGCGGCTGACGCCGGTTTCGTTGTGCAGCGCGCCATCGGCGCGCGCGAGCTGACGCCGCGTCATCTGGCGGCGGAGTGGTGCGCGCTGCGGCGCTACATGGCGCGCGTGCTGCGCGGCGTGCCGGCTGGTCAGTGGATCGCCTGGGACGATCTGTGCGCGCGGCTGTTCGAGTTTTTGCCCGAATGTGCGTGGGCGATGTCTGACGCAGCTGACTGGTGGTTTGCTCAGCCGGACAGCCGCGCACGACTGCAGCCGGCGCGGCGTGACGACTGGATGTGCACGCTCGGCAAAGTGCTTGAGCACATCGTTGGTGACGCATTCGCTGATTTCGGCGCGGTCGACGTGCACAAGATCGAGGGGCGGTTGCGCGCGTTGCGCGTGACGGAACTCGGCGCCTGGCTGTTCGGCGAATCTGCAGGCAGCGCGCCGGAATCGCTGATCGGCTTGCGCAGTGAAGTGGCGCCGATCGTGTGGAATAAAGAGGCGATGACGCTCTATGTGCAGCCTGCGCCCGATCGGGCCGAGTTCATCGCGTTGATGCGCCGCGTCGCTGATCGCAGCGGGATGTCGTTCACGTACGCGATTACGCCGATGAGCATCGAGCGCGCGCTGGCCGATGGGCTGTCGCTCGATGAAGTGGTGCGCCGCTTTAAACGTGCAGGCGTCAGTCTGCCCAAGTCGGTGAGTGAGCAGTTCCGCACCGCGTCGCGTCGCTTCGGCCGCGTGCGCATGTATCAATCTCTTACTGTGCTCGAGCTGGTCGATGAGCTGGCTGCGCGCGAGCTGGCGGCGAATACGAGCCTGATGAAGCACGTGCTTTATCGCATCTCGCCGCACGCATTCGTACTGCTGGATGAGGCTGTCGATGATCTGATCGAGGAGATGCAGGCGAAGGGCTACACTCCGCGCACCAGGTAATTCGACGACTTTCGGCTTTATGGAAAATCCAGCACAAACCCTTAGCGCATCTGCATTTGATTTTCAACGCGACCTGAGCCGTTACTGGCGTCATGCGCGCCGGCAGAGCGGCGTGACGCTGACGCAGCAGGGCTGGATTTATAAGTCTGGGTTCAAATCGTTTTTGACAGCGCTGAATGTGGCCAGCACACTTCAGAATGCCGACGAACAAAGCAACGGCCGGCTGTGGTTCATGCGGCGAATGCTGGTGCAGATGCACGAGCTGCAGGGCGACAATTTCAGCGATCACCTGGCGGTGGCTTCGCCGAGCAAATTGCTGACGATGCCGATGGCGCAGCGCGTGCGCTGGGCATTCGAATCCTGGCGTGACGGCGGGGTGTGGAACGAACTGTTGCGGCTGGCTGGACAAAGCGCTGGTTTCGACCCGCGACGCGAGGCGCCGGCGCCGTTGGCGAAATCGCGCGGCGTGGTGCTGCGCACGCTGGCGCGGCTGGGTCAGGCCACCGTCGGTCAGTGGCAGTCGACCACGACGCTGATTTCTCACATCAAGAAGAACGAGTACCAGTTCCTGCTTGAGCGGCGGCGGGGCTACGGCGTGGGTGGTTTGTTCGCATCGCCGTACTACAGCGCGAACAATTCCTACGGCGTCAGCTTTTCTGTGGCGCGTGATGAAGCGAGCGGATGGGATGTGGTCGAGCGCTCGTTCGTCATCGAGATGTTGACCGGGCCGCTGCACTGGCTGGGTGTGATCGATCTTGGCTACGGCTCCGGCGAACAGGCGGGCGAGGGACGCGCCCCGCAGTCGTATCGCGTGACCGAGGCCGGGGCCTGGTTGCTTGGCATCGGCTCGCAGCCGAATTTTATCGAGACGGGCGGCCGCATCGTCGTGCAGCCGAATTTCACCGTGCTGGCGATGGAGCCGATCAGCGATTCAGTGCTGGTCGATCTGGACCATTTCGCTGATTCGCGCGGCGGCGATCGGGCTGTGACATACGAGATCACGCGCGAGTCTTTGTACCGCGGACAGCAGAGCAGCTGGAACGCTGAGCGCGTCATTGCGTTTCTCGAGAAGAACCAGGGCGCGCCGCTGCCAGGCAACGTCAAACGCACACTCGATGATTGGGAGTCATCGCATCGGCGTATCACGTTTCATCGTCGCAAAGTTGTGGTTCAGTTCGCCGATGAAGACGCCGAGCTGCAGGCGTCGCTGCTGCTCGCGCCGCATAAGCCGCATGTGCTCGGCGGTGGGATGCACCTGCTCACTGGGAGCGTAGAAGTTTCGAAAATTGCGGCCGTGCTGCGTGAAGCCGGATGGATTCCGACGGTGCAGACTGCCGCACAGACCGGCCTGGAGAACAGCGTGCGCGCTGATGACGATGGCACGCTGACGTTTTTACAGCCGGCGCCGAGTGTGCAGTCGCTCGGTCGGCTGGCGCAGTTTGCCGAGACTTCGCCTTACCGCATCACGGCCGTCAGCGTGCGTGAAGCGATGAACCGCGGCATGGATGTCGAGCAGGTGCTGGCCATGCTGGCCGAGTTGCACGCCGGCCCGGTATCGGCGGCGCTCGAACACTCGATTCGCCAGTGGGCCGGCTTTTTCGGCAGCGCCGAAATTCGGGAAGTGCTGCTGCTGGAATTGTCGAACGCCGACGTGCTCGCGAATCTGCTCGAAGATCCTGAGGTCAGCCGTTTTCTCACGCCGATCGAGGGCGCAGTCAAGCCGCTGGCGCTTGTGCAGGCGGACGCCGTCGATGCCGTGCGCGCGGTGCTGGTGCAGCGCGGTGTGAGCATGTAAGGGAGAGAGGGCAGAAGGGAAGAGGGGCAGAAGGGGAGAGGGATCTGACTCTCTCTCCTCTCCCCTCTCTTTTTTCACGGCGCCGGCGTCGGTTCCTTGATCAGCAGCTGCGTGACGGTTTTCTGGCCTGAGCGGCCGGTGACGATCACATACAGGAAGCTCGGCGATTTGAATGGCTGCAGGATGTCGACGATCGTCCAGCGGCCGTTGGCAGCGACTGTGCGGCGTCCGACGATGACGCCGTCGACGCCGTCGTAGTTCTCCGCCATGACGATGGTGATGCGGTCCCCTGCCGGCCAGCGCGCGCCGCTGATGTCGATCAGCGTGCCGTCGAAGGTGGCCGTGACCGTTGCAGTCGTCGTGATGGTGCCGACCGGGCGCGGCGTGAGCGTCGCGGGCACAGGCAATCCCGGCGTGTTGGTGGCCAGTGGGATTGAGGTGACCGTCGGCGGAACGGTCGTGTTGGTCGGGATCGGCACAGCCGTAGCAGTGGGCGGCACAGGCGTGTTGGTCGGGATCGGCACAGCTGTAGCAGTGGGCGGCACAGGCGTGTTGGTCGGGATTGGCACAGGCGTGTTGGTGGGCGGCACGGGTGTGGCGGTCGGCAACGGCGGCATGGTCGCCAGCGGCACGGGTGTGGCGGTGGGCGGGATGCGCGTGCTGGTCGCCAGCGGCAC
>CAXNFZ010000164.1:0-6528 GCA_964201495.1 Chloroflexota bacterium
TTCAGCCACTTCTTGCTTTCCGGACGCAAACCTGAAGAGAAGCTGAGATGCAATCGACTATGAACGGGGCCAGATTAGGCGGAACTGATGGAGATCTTGTGAAGATTGATGACGATCGTCATGTCGCTTTCTTGCTGCTGTCATGCCGCCGGCGGACGGGCCGGAACCGCCGGCCGGCGCGCGGCAGGTTTGGCGCGCGTCCGTGAGCGCGTTGGCTTAGCCGCTGGGCGCGAACGGCGCACCGGCGCCGTGCGCGTCACAGGCGTCGGCATGCGCGTGAGCGCCGTCTTCAACACATCGTCCATCTCCTCGACCTGAACGACGGTCATCTCCTTGAGAACTTTCTTGGGAATCTCAGCGAGGTCCTTGACGTTCTTCTTCGGAATGATGATGGTGCGGATGCCGGCGCGATGCGCCGCAAGCAGTTTCTCCTTCAGGCCGCCGATCGGCAGCACACGTCCGCGCAGGGTGATCTCGCCGGTCATCGACACATCGCGCCGCACCGGCACACGCGTCAAGGCCGAGATCAGCGCCGTCGCCATCGTGATGCCCGCGGACGGGCCGTCCTTCGGAATCGCGCCCTCGGCAACGTGAATATGAATATCGTTCTTTTCGAACGTGCGCTTGACGATGCCCAGCGCTGTCGCGCGCGAGCGCGCGTAGCTCAGCGCCGCCTTGGCGCTCTCCTGCATTACTTCGCCGAGCGAGCCCGTCAGCGTGAGGGAGCCGTCACCCTCCATGAGCGTCACTTCGATCGGCAGCAGGTCGCCGCCGCCCTCGCTCCAGCTGACGCCGTTCGCCAGGCCGACCTGATCCGTCGCCTCCATACGCGCCGAGTCGAATTGCGGCGGGCCGAGATATTTGTGCAGCATGTCGGGGGACAAGCGTCGCACGTACGACTTTTCCTCTGCGACCTTGCGCGCAGTCTTGCGGCAGATGTTGGCGATCTCACGATCAAGATTGCGCACACCTGCCTCATACGTGTACTCGTGAATAATCGCGCGCAGCACGTCGTCGCTGAACACCAGCGGATGATCCTGCAATCCGTTTTCCTTCAGCTGCCGTGGCACCAGAAAGCGGCGCGCAATTTCGAGTTTTTCATCTTCGATGTAGCCGGTGAACTCGATCACCTCGAGACGATCACGCAGCGCCGGCGGAATGTCCCCGACGTAATTTGCCGTAGTGATCCACATCACGCGCGAAAGATCGTACGGCAGGTCGAGATAGTGATCTTCGAATTCGGCGTTCTGCTCGGGATCGAGCACTTCAAGCAGCGCCGCGGCCGGGTCGCCACGCACATCGTCGCCGAGTTTGTCGATTTCATCGAGCACGAACAGCGGATTGACTGAGCCAGCGCGGCGCATGGTCTGCAGGATGCGGCCGGGCAACGCGCCGATGTACGTGCGGCGATGTCCACGAATTTCGGCTTCGTCGTGCACGCCGCCCATGCTCACACGCACGAACTTGCGGCCGAGCGACTCGGCGATGCTGCGCGCGAGCGAGGTCTTGCCCGTCCCCGGCGGGCCGGCGAAACAAATAATCGGCGAACGAGAACCGCTCGTGAGCTTGCGCACGGCAATGTGCTCAAGGATGCGTTCCTTCACCTTGATCAGACCGTAATGCTGCTCGTCGAGCACCCGCACCGCACGCTTCACGTCCAGCAGGTCTTCGCTTGCCTCCGTCCACGGCAGATCGAGAATCCAGTCGACGTATTCCCGCACCACTCCGACTTCAGGCGACATGCTCGGCATCTGCTCAAGCCGGCCAAGTTCGCGCTCGACACGCGCGCGCACCGCGTCCGGCAGCGTCTTGGCCTTGGCGCGCTCGCGCAGTGTTTTGATCTCATTCGCACTTGAGTCAATTTCACCCAGCTCTTCCTGAATCGAGCGCAGCTGCTCACGCAGGTAATACTCGCGCTGGCTCTTGTCGACCTCGTTCTGCGTTCGCTCATGAATGCGGTCTTCGAGTTCGAGCACGTCCAGTTCGCGCGCCAGGAGCGCACTGAGCTTCTGCAGACGCTCAACCGGTTCCAGCGCTTCGAGCAGCGATTGCCGCGCGCTCGTTTCGAGTGGAAGCATGCCGGCAATAAAATCCGACAGCGCTGCCGCATCATGGATGTTCATCGCATAGACGCCGGCATCCTCCGGCAGATTCGAGTTCATGCCAACAACGCGATCGAACTGCGAAAGCACCACGCGCATGAGCGCCTCAGCCACATTCGAGCGCACTTCCTTCTCCGGAAGCACTCGCGCACGCGCCACCAAAAACGGCGTCGCCTGCAGCCACTCGATCACCTGCACCCGCGCGCGCCCCTGCACCAGCAGGCTGATTGAACCATCCGGCATCGCCAGTGTGCGGCCAATCGACAACACCATGCCAATTTCATACAAATCCGATGGCCGTGGATCCGCTGAATCACCGCTGCGCTGCGTCATCGCCAGCACGAGCCCACCATCGCCGCGCGCCACATCCAGCGCGCGCAGCGAACGATCACGACCGACCGAAAGCGGCGTGATCGCGCGCGGAAAGATCACCATGTCGCGCAGCGGAATCACCGGCGCCTCGATGATTTCGGGCAGCACAGGCTCGCTGCCGTCCCCCTGCAGACCATTGCCGAAACTGGCCGCCATCAGCCAGTCGCGCATCGACGAGTCGTTGCTTGAA
Organism: Chloroflexota bacterium; assembly: GCA_964201495.1. Taxonomy (GTDB): domain Bacteria; phylum Chloroflexota; class Anaerolineae; order J036; family Brachytrichaceae; genus CANJQH01. Next base: position 2,665 of record CAXNFZ010000164.1, read on the forward strand.
TTCATTGTTTTTTAGATAACAGTAACCACTCAGGCCGATCTATTTTTATTGCGAAACACACCCCTCCTCTTCATCTTCAGCAGGAGCAACGGCATGTTTCACGGGAAATTTCAACTGACGATTAAGTAGCTACAGATAACGTGACTGTCTGCCGACGATATCTCATCCGTCGACTGCACCGAATCCGGTCGCCTCCCCTCACAAAAGGAGAGTTGGCCCGATCCGGGGCATGAAGTCGACAAAACCACTCTGCTGCAGGGCAGCAATTCACGTTAGGACTGACGATCACTCAGCGGCGGCGGCTGCCCCGTCTTCACCGCCCAGCGCACCCGCGCCTCACCGGTCAACGCGATGCTGCCGCAGACGCACACTGCATCGTGCTTATCGGTGATCATGTCGAGTGCATCTCCGACTGTCGCTGCAATGCCGACATTACGCAGATTCAGACGCTTGCCCAGCTCCAGCAGCTCTTCTGCGGACATCGCTCGTGGATTGTCGCGCACTTTGGTGAATATCCAGCGCTGACTTCGTGAATGCAGTACTTTGAGCATGCCTTCGATCTGCTTGTCTCGATATCCACCGAAAATAAAGGTCCAGCGCTTCCCAGGGAAGTACTCGGCCAGCGTCATCGCCAGCTTGCTCACGCTGTCAACGTTGTGTGCGCCGTCCACGATCAGCGGGGGCGAGGCGCGCAGCACCTCGAAGCGCCCGGGCCACTGCGCCGCGCGCAATCCTTCGTGCACCGCCTGCGGCCTAAATTCCGTCACACCTGGCGTCGCCTTGATCTGCTCGCGGAGCACGTCCAGCGTGGCAATCGCCGCCGCCGCGTTTTCAATCTGGTGTCTGCCCAGCAATGTCACTTCATAGCGACCCTCCAGGTCGCTCACGAATGGCTTCTCACGACTGCGGATGCGTGAAGGCTGCTTGATGTCGAACGACTGCGCCCCCAGTACGAAGCTGCCCGCTTCCCAGCGCCAGTGGCGACCAATCATCGTCAGCGGCGCATGCTGCTCCTGCGCCACCTGCTCGATCACCGCCGCCGCTTCCAGCATCTGCGAGTGGCTGATCACAGGAACACCCGGCTTGATGATGCCGGCTTTTTCGCGTGCGATCAGCGCAAGGGTGTCACCGAGCCACTGCATGTGATCGTAGCTGATCGACGTAATCACGCTGGCCTGCGGCAGCAGCACGTTCGTCGCATCCAGCCGGCCGCCCAGCCCGACTTCGACGACCGCCCATTGCACGTTCTCGCGCGCAAAGTGCAGCAACGCCATCGCTGTGATCGCCTCGAACGTCGTCACCCCGGGGATCTGCTCCATCGCAGTACGCACGGTCTCGACCAGGTCGACTACCTGTGATTCTTCGACGTATTTCCCGTGCACGCGCATGCGCTCGCGGAAGCTGCTCAGGTGCGGCGAGATATACAAACCAGTGCGCACGCCGAGATGGCTCAGGCACGAAGCCAGCATTGCGCATGTGCTGCCTTTGCCTTTCGTCCCTGCCACGTGAATCACGCGGTACTTGTCCTGTGGATTGCCGAGCGCCATAAGCAGCAGTCGCATGCGTTCGAGCTTCAATGCCGCATCCACATCATTCGGCGCGGTGCGTTCGTAGTTCGTCAGACCGTAAAGGAATTGCAGAGCTTCGTCGTAAAGCATTTCGCGGGTGCGAGATTGTAACGTGTGGCGGCTGTCGGGGAAGTGCGGAAGTGCGGGTGCGGGTGTATCCGCAGTTTGGGGCGAATTTCAGCAGCAGATTTTCCTCACGCGAAGCCGCGAAGAACGCGAAGGAAAATGCTTTTTATCGGATTACAGCCGATTCCTCAAAAAGCCTGCGTCTCCGCTTCTCAGCGTCTCCGCGCGAAATTCCCCGTGCTCCGCTCTCACCGCGCTCTCTGTCCCTAACTGCGGATGCGCCCAGTACGGGTGATGCGAGAATTCACGGCTACGCCGCAGCGCTGCGCACCGCGCAATCCGAAACCTGACCATGCCCATCTCTCTGATCTACACCGTTCTCAACGAAGCGCGCAGCCTTCCTGCGCTGCTCGACAGCATTGCCGCGCAGACGCGCCTGCCGGACGAAGTGGTCGTCTGCGACGGAGGCAGCACGGACGACACGGTGGAGCTGCTGCGCGCAGAGACGCGATTCCCGCTGCGCATAATCATCGAGCACGGCGCCAATATCTCGCGCGGCCGCAACCTCGCCATCGCCGCAGCGACGAACGACTTCATCGCCTGCTCCGATGCCGGCACGCGCATGCATCCGGAATGGATTGCTCGTATTTCGCAGCCGCTCGAAAGCGGCGCCCGTTCGCTCGTCGCCGGTTTTTTTCTGCCGGATTTCCGCACGCCGTTCGAAATGGCGATGAGCGCCACTGTTCTGCCCTCGCTCGACGAAGTGCGCGCTGAAACGTTTCTGCCCAGCTCTCGCTCAGTCGCCTTCCACCGCTCCACGTGGCAGGCTGCCGGCGGCTACCCGGAATGGCTCGATTACTGTGAGGATCTGGTTTTCGATTTCGCCGCGCGCGATGCCTGCGGGCCGTTCACGTTCGTCCCGGATGCGGTCATCTATTTTCGGCCGCGCGGATCTCTCCGCTCGTTCTACAGGCAGTACTACCTGTACGCGCGCGGCGACGGCAAGGCTGGTCTCTGGCCGCGCCGCCACGCAATTCGCTATGCCACCTACGTCGCGCTCCCACTCCTGCTTGCCGTCTGCCTGCTCACGTCTGCACCCTGGAACATGCTCGCTGCCCTCGCACTGCTCGCCGGCATCGGCGCATACCTGCGCACTCCCTATCGTCGACTGGCGCGCCTCTGGTCTGACGCAGACGCCGGTTTCAGATTCCGCGCGCTGCTGTGGCCGCCGCTGATCCGCCTGGTCGGCGACGTGGCCAAGATGGTCGGTTATCCGGTCGGGCTGCGTTGGAAACGTGCGCAGCCGCGCGAATAGCATCAGCCCACGCTCCACACTATTTTTCACCGGTCTCAGCGGACACGAGTTCTTCCCAGTCGCCGATCTCGAATGCCCGGCCGAAGCCGGCAATAAAGCGCACACGCTGCGGCCGCACGCGAAACAAGTCGAAGTCCGGCAGTGCAAACATGATTTCGGCGCTGGGCAGCTTCTGCAGGAAACGCTGCTTCGCTCGCTCATACTCGTCGCCGCCCCGCTCGATCTGCACCGCAGTCGCCTGCAACGCCGCACGCGCCAGCGCCATCACTTCTCCCGTGCCCTGATCAGGCTCGCAGATCAGCAGGCTGCACACAGGGTTGGCCTGCAAAATGCGTTTGTGCGCCGACAGGCTGCTCAGGTGAATCAGCACCGCCGCGCAGTCGGCCTCTTCAACATACGACACCATTGCCGTGTGCGGCTCCCCGGCAGCGACGACTGCGAGCGTCGCCTGCCGATGTTTTCGTATGAATGCGCGGAGAGAAGCAAGTTGCTCTGTGTTCATATCAGTATGTTCGTAACTACTCAGGCCATCCATTTTTCCAACGCGAAACACGCCGGGAAATAGACTGTCCTGCGCACTTGTGTATATTCGTACCTGCCTGGGCCGATGAATTTTCCATCGTGCGCCTCAGGAGTAAAAGTTCGGCAAGTCCTCACGATGCACCTGCAGCAGATCGTCGAGCAGGTGCGTCGCCTGCGCATACGAGTGCACGTGTGTGTCGAGCAGCAATGCCTGCAGTGCAGTGGCACGATCTCCGGTCAACGCCGCCTCTACGGCCAGTGCCGCGATCGTCGACTCGCGCTGCAATAACGACATCACCCCATCGGGCAGCGGGCCGATCGGCTCCCCCCGCAGTTCACCCGCCGCGACGAACGCCGGAGTCTCGATCGCAGCCCGCACCGGCAGTTGCTCCA
>CAXNFZ010000165.1:0-6519 GCA_964201495.1 Chloroflexota bacterium
ACCGCCGCTACCGCCGCGCTGCGCAAATGCGCCGCCAGGTCATCGACTGCGCCGGTCACAGTCACACCTGCGTCCTCATCCGCGAGCACACACACATCCGGCGCAGGGTCGCGGCCCACAATCTTTAAACGCACGGTCGGGCACAGCGCGCGCACACGCGGCAGAATCTGTCGAACCAGTCGCTGTGCAGCAGCGGCGTTGGCGTGATAACTCATGCGACCACTGAACACGATCGTCTCAGCCTATGGCTCTCGATCAAATTCAGGGCGGAACATTTCCAGGTCGACGCCATTCGGAATTATCGTGATCGGCGCAGCACCCGGGCCAGCCGCCTGCAGCAACGCGGAACGATCGACCGCCGAAGTCACCGTCGCATGAGCGCACTGATGCAGCAGAAGCGCCTCACAGCGACGCGTGCGCTCGATTTCGAAGCGCGCGATCAGGCGGCGCGATGAACTGCGCGAATGCGCAAGCGTCTGTTCGAACAAGTGCGTAATGCTGTCGACGGCATCCCACACCAGCGGCACATTCGGCGCCAGCTGCGGCGTCAGCGCGAAGGCATAGCGCGCACCACGCAGATGCTCAACGTGCACGGCATCAACTGTGCAGGAGCGCAATATGGTTCCCACCTGCGCAGCCAGCGTCGGCTGCCAGCTGAACGCCGCCTGCAGCGGATCTGCACTCGGCAGCGCCGACATACAGTTCCATAATTTACGCCAGGTCCCGAGCGGCTGTGAGAGTACGACAACGCCGGCCGCGCGCAGATTCTCCGACGCGCGCACGTTCTCTTCACATTCGATCGGTGCAGCAAGCGTGATGCGATGCCCCCGCCGCAGCAGCGTGCGCACGAACTGGTACGAACGCACGCGCACGGGTGAAGGCATATACGGAAGCACGAAAAAAATATGCATCAGCGGCTCCTCCGGCGAAACCACCATGTCACGATCGTCAGCAAGGCCAGCGGAGACAACCCGAGCGTGATCGCTGCCCATAGACCCGCTTCATTTTTCATCGACTGCATCGACGCCTCACTCAGCGTCGGAGAAACGGGGGCAAAGGTCGGCTCAGCGCGCAGAGGCGGGATCGTCGGCGCAGCAGCGATGGGAAAGCTCGTCGCCGTCGGATATGGAATCAGTGCAGCGGCCGGCACATCGATGCTGCGCACCGCGTAGTGCACTTCGTAGAGTGACTGCGCAGGTGTTCCGCTCGGCAGCAACTCTCCCTTTCGCAAATACCACGCCACGTACAAGCGGCCACCGGCAATCACCGCTGCAGGCCACTGCGGAACATCCCCGGTCTTCGCAGAATCTATAAGCACCACGACCTCCGGTGCGCTCCACGCAATGCCGTCCCAGACTGCATGCAGCACGGACAATCCATTTTGCTGCAGCAACGCGTGCCCAACTGCAAACCAATGTACTCGTCCGTGTGCGTCTACGACCGCTGTCTGCCCATCGAGGCGCGCATCGTAGACAGCCGTCGTATTGGTCGCACCTTCGATGCGGCCCGGCAAAGACCAGCTGCGGCCGCGATCACTCGAGCGTGTGAAGTAAAAACCATCATCGGCCTGTCCCATCCACGTCACTAAAAGCGCTCCCCCGCCGTCCACCGAGAGCGATGGCGTCGCAGCCTCGTCATCGACAAGCATGCGCGGGTCACTCCAGGTGCGACCATGGTCGAACGATGCAGCATAGGCAACGCGACGTGGCCGCGTGGTTTGCCCAAGGTCGCCGCCGCGAGCCATCTCCCACACAACGTGAATCCCTCCCTGTCGGTCGATCACGCCCTGCGGCCGCGCCGCACCCGTCGAGAAAACCGGTAACTACTCAGGCTATCCATTTTCCCAACGCGAAACGCGCTATTCCTTCCCCCTTCGGGGGAAGGAATAGCGCGTTTCGCGGGAAATACTGATTTAGGCCTGAGTAGTTACGAAAACCGAAACATCAACCGGCGTCGACCAGCTTGCACCGCGATCCGTCGACCAGCGATGAAACAGGTGAAAACATACGGCGCAATCAGCTGTGCGCACGTTGCTGGTGTAAAGCACGTGCAGTGTGCCGTCGGGCGCCTGCAGCAGGCGGCTGAAATAGCCTTCACTTAAAAAGATCGATGCCGCCCACGCCGTCGGGTCAGATGCGCGCCCATGCGGCGCACGAGTGAACCAGATGCCTTCCCGATTGCGCCATGTCATGAGCAGGTCGCCATTGCGATCGACAAGCAGATCAGGGCGACCGGCATACGATCCCGCGGCATCCTGTGCGGTCGCCATCACGTCGATCGGCGAGCCGATCGGTCGCTCGCCATCGAGGGTGACATATTCGATCATGTCGTAGCTGTTCAACCCTAAATCCTCGGGCATCGCAGATGCGTAAGCAAGATGCACGATGCCGGCGCGATCGGCGACGAGCGCCGGAAACCACGACATGATTGCTTCGTCGCTCACACGCCGCGGCAGTGACCATGAAGATGCAGCAGCAAGAGGAGAGGTAGTGAAGAAAGTGCGGAGCGGATAAAGCGGATAAAAGGAAGAGAAGACAAAAGCAGGAGAAAAAGCAAGCACCAACGAGAGAATTCGCCGCGGCATTTTCATCGACACATTCATCATTTACTTTTTCACCCCTATTCCGACGTCGCGTAAATCGTCACGTCTTCCTGACTGAACACAACGTGCATGCCATCGGTGGCGTGCACATCGAAGTCGGGCAGCCGACGCTCGGCAGGTCCGACGAAGACGTAATCAACACTGTGAGCGAGCAGAATATGTGCGCGCTCTGTCCGGCTGGTGCCGGCGGCGAAGAAACGCTGCACTGCATCGCGGCGAGCATAGAAATGAGCAGTCTGCGCCCAGTGCGCCAGGTATGCATGCGCATCGGTCATCACAGGCACGTACTGGCCGATGTTCAACGAGCTCAGCACCACGTCTTCCAAGTCGGCATTGGCGGAAAGCCACGACAGCCCGGACACATCGGCGCGTGTGAGATAGAAGTCATATTGATGACGGCCGAGTTCGAGCAGGCGCCACGAAAACAAATATGCATTCGTCGGCAGCACCGCAAGCAAGAACGCTCCAGCGACAAAGCGCAGCCGCAGCGGCGCGAACCAGCTGCGCAGCTTCGGAGCAGCGTGCTCGACGATCCAGCGCGCAGCCAGAATCGACATCGGGATCTGCCATCCATTGAGCATATGAATCTGATAGTCGGTCGGCAGGTAAATCAGCACGAACGAAACCAGAAACCACACCAGGACGAGCAGACGTGCGTCGGAGAACGTCGTCAGACGTCGACGCACATCGCGCACGGCCATCGCGCACGCGGCAAGAAACGTAAATCCGAACAACACCGGCAACCGCCACGGCGGCGGCGTCCACACACCGGCATTGCCGAACTGCGCCAGCACCGTGCTCCACAATGGATCAAGGCTCGTCAATGCCAGCGCATAGATCGCCGGCGGAGAAGAAAGCACACCCACGATGACCAGAGAACTCAGCACAGACGAAGCCTGACGTGCGATCAGCCGACAAATCGGCAGTGACGCCGTGCCTCGGCCGGCTCCCTGCCAAACCTCCGCAATTACTGCAGACTCACGCAACATCACGAACACCGCCAGCACTCCCCAAATAATCAGCAGATCGTAGGCATGCTGCCACCCCATGAACTGGGCGAACAAACCGCAGGCAATCAGATAGCGCCACCGCTGCTGTGGTTCCCTGTACGCGCGCAGAAAAAGCTCGAAGCATCCTGCGTAGGCAGCAGCTGCCAGGAAATGGGGCGAGCCAAGCGCACCGAGAAAAGTATTTCCTTCGGCGATATACACGTCAAGCGGAAACAACAGCTCACCACGCGCGAACGTGTACTTCAGCAACATGAGCACCCATCCGAAGCCAGACGTAAAACACACGAGCAGCAATGCGAACATGCGCTGCATGCGATCATGGATGGCCGCTGCAATCAGCCGATATGCGACGAAGACGAAGACGAACACACCGATGATGCGCAGAATCTGATATACGCCGGCATACTGCAAACCAAACGCACGCGCGATCCCGGCAAGCATCCACCACAGCAGATTAAAAAATACTGCGCCGTTTGGCTCCGGCGTCATGCGATTCGAAATAAGAAATGCGTCCGCGTGGCTGCGCAGCCATGCGAAATACTGCGCATGGTCGGGCACATTCAACGCAATGCCCATGAACACCCGATCCGAAGGCGCAGCCGCGTACGCAAACATGTACGGCACGCTGGTCACAGCGAACAGCACGATTGCAATCCACAGAACACTGCGCCACTCCGCCTGCTCGATCGACAGAAAAGAGATGCGCACAGTGCTCGCGTGCACATTTTGCGGCGATGCCATTCCCCTCCTTGCGGGGTAACAGCTCAGCCCAGATGTGGAATCCTCTCGAGATGCAATTCCCTCTCCTCTTTAAATTTTTGTACCTGCTCAGGCCTAAATCAGTATTTCCCGCGAAACGCGCTATTCCTTCCCCCGAAGGGGGAAGGAATAGCGCGTTTCGCGTTGGAAAAATGGATGGCCTGAGTAATTACCCGTTACCTGAAAATGCCGTACTTAAGAATCACATATGCCGCACGGAACGCATCCTTCAAACCTATTTTCTTGCCCTGCTCATAGGTGCGTCCATAGTAAGAAATACCGACTTCGTAAATCGACAGGTTCATTCGCGCGACTTTGGCGGTAAATTCCGGTTCGAATCCGAAGCGATTTTCCTCGAGCCGCACATGCTGCAAAATTTCACGCTTGAAGACCTTGTAGCATGTCTCCATGTCAGTCAGGTTCAGATTCGTGAACATGTTCGACAGCAGCGTAAGCATTTGATTACCGACCGAGTGCCAGAAGTAGAGCACACGATGCGACTCACCCCCGATAAAGCGTGATCCGAACACGACGTCGGCACGACCTTCGAGAATCGGCTTCAACAATTTCGGATACTCGTCTGGGTCGTATTCAAGATCTGCATCCTGAATAATGATCACATCTCCGGTCGCACGCTCGAATCCCGAACGCAACGCCGCACCCTTGCCCTGATTCACATCGTGTGCGACCAGCGTCAGCCCAAACTGCGGCTGCAGATCCTCGAGACGACGCCGTGTGCCATCACGTGAGCAGTCGTCGACGACCACGATTTCACGCGTGCACCCAGGCGGAAGCAGTGCAGCTTGAACTTTTTCCAGAATTAGATGAACGGTGCGTTCCTCGTTGTAACAAGGGATGACGATCGAGATAAGCATGGAATTACCGAATCATATCCTCGATCGTTTGCCAGTCCACCTCCATAGTCCCAGCGTGATTCCACCGAGAAACACCAGGGGCATCAGCGCAGCCAGCCCGCGCATGCCGAGCAGTGTGCCCCAGCTGCGCGCGATGTCACCCACCGCCCACGCCGGCAACACATGATCAATCCATGGGTTGCGCAATGCATCCGACGGGAACGACTGCCCCGCCGTCGTCATGCTCCACGTAGCGACAACAGAGGCTGCACCGAGCACGAGCATCGCCCGCCAGCCGCCGGAGCTGCGCAGCACAAAGGACAATGCCAGCGCCATGAACGGCAGGCCCGGCAACATATAGCGCGGACCGACTCCCCACCCTCCCCACCACATCGCCGACGATGCATTGAACAGCAGCATGCCGCCTGTGGCAGCCAGCGCAACCAAAGCCTGCCCGCGCCGATCGCCGCTGCGCAGCCACACGACGAAACCAGGCACCGCAAGCAGGAGCACCGGCGACAGCACAAACAGCCCACGAAAGATTCCCAGCGTGAGCTCGTAGAACACCTCGGGCTGCGGCAGCCCCAGGCTGAACAGCCCGGTCGAATGCTGCGCCGTCCAGAGCGTCGAACGCGCGTAGCCGAGCTGCAACGGCCCGCCGAACACAAGCGTGTTGCACAGCATCAGCAGAGCGGCGCAGATGGCACCACCCGCGCTCATCGCAAACAACGCCCCCAGCCGGCGACGCTGCATCCAATTCCATGCGGCATACACGAAAATAATTCCAGCCACGATCACGGCTGGATATTCCGTAACCACCGCATATCCGAGCAGAAGTCCTGTGAAAAATCCGAGTGAGATCTCCGCTTTCCCTTTCGAATCTGCTGGCAGATTTCCGCGCACATCCTCCCCAGCACGCTCAGAATTAAGCACAGAGCGGCACACGATCACGAACGCAGCGAACAGCAGCAACGCTGCCAGCTGATGGCCGTAGAACGCATTGGCATAAGCAAACGCCGGCGAAGCAAGAGCATAGAGCAGTGGGACGGCGACAGTCGCGCGGTCGATGCGCGCCGTCCCGTCATGCACCAGGGCAACCACCATATCCAGTCGCGAGTTGACGTTCACATCCGCCCAGCGAGGAAAGAAGTAGGTGCTGCAGAGCAGCGGCAACAGGAAGAGCAGCAGGCGCGAACGGCTTACGGTCACGAGGTGTTAGTCGCACGCGCACGTGAAGTCTGCATCTCCGCCGCAGCTCGAGCCCGGATCGATATTTCCCACGAAATTGTAACTA
>CAXNFZ010000166.1:0-6507 GCA_964201495.1 Chloroflexota bacterium
AAAGCGGGGGAGGCGAATCTGCCGCCAGAACTTTTGGCGACTCACTTAGCCCTTCACGGCGCCGACGGTGAGGCCCTTCTCGATCCGGTCGTGGAAGATGACATAGACCACGAGTGTGGGGATCATGACGAGCGTGACGGCGGCGAAGAGGCCACTCCAGTCGTTGGCGTACTGTTGCTGATTCTGCAGATAGAAGAGGCCCTGCGAGAGCACGTAACGCGTTTCGTTTTCCGCGAGGCCGGCGTTGCTCATGAGCACGTTCGGCAGGATGTACTGATTCCACTGGCCGAGGAAATTAAAAATCACGACCGGGATGAGGCCCGGCTGGGCGAGCGGCAGGTACACGAGAAAAAAAGTCTCGTATTGATTGGCGCCGTCGATGAGAGCGGCTTCACCGAGTTCCTTTGGCAGCGTTTTAAAGAAGCCGGTTAAGAAGAACACGGTGAATGGGAACGAGTAGGCGATATAGACGAGGATGAGCCCGTGGAAAGTGTCCTTGAGGCCGAGCCACTGCATGATGAAATAGAGCGGCACCAGGCCGAGGAAGATGGGGAACATCATGCCGAGCAGGAACACATAGAACACGAAATTGCGGCCGCGAAATTCGAAGCGGGCGAGCACGTAGGCGACCATCGACGACAGCAGAACGGTGAAGAAGATGGCCGGGATGATGATGATGAGCGTGTTGACGAGATACTGGCCGAGGCGAGCCTTGACCCAGGCGCGTGCGAAGTTGTCCCAGAGCGCCACGGCAGGCAGCGACCAGGGGCTGAAGAAGATTTCCTGGTCGTTCTTGAGCGAGCTGACGAGCGTCCAGACCATGGGGACGATGACGAGCAGCGCCCAGAAGACGAGCAACGCGTAGATCGCCGTTTTGGCGACGACGACGCCGGGAGTGGGAGTGGGGCGAGAAGAAGTAGTCATGGCTCTAGAACTCCACGGAATCGCGGCGGGTGAAGCGCAGGCTCAGGATCGAGAGGCCGAGGATGATGAACATCAGGACGACGCCCATGGCCGTGGCGTAGCCCCAGCGGCTGTCCATGAAGGCCGTCTGGCTGAGGTAGGTCGGCACGACGTCGGCGGAGCGGCTGGGTCCGCCGCCGAGGCCGTTCGTCATGACGGTGACGATGGCGAAGAGGTCCATGCCGCCGATGGCGATGAAGACGATGGCGGTGCGGATGGTTTCCCAGAGCAGGGGGAGTGTGATGCTCCAGAAGAGATTCCAGCTGTTGGCGCCGTCGATGCGGGCGGCTTCGTAATAGTCGTTCGGGATGCCAGACATGCCGGACACGAACAGCACCATGTAGAAGCCGACGGCCTGCCAGATTACGACGAACAGGATCGCGGGAAACACCGTGCGCACGTCGCCGAGCCAGGGAAAGTTGATCAGGTCGGTGATGCCGAGCACAGTGATGACGCCATTGAGGATGCCGATGGTCGGGTGAAAAATGAAGCCCCAGAGCACGCCGATGATGACCGTCGACATGACCTGCGGGAAGAAATAGGTGATGCGAAAGAAGCGCGAGAAGCGAATGCCCTGCGTGAAAAGAAACGCGAAGAGCAGCGCGAGCATGATGATGATCGGCGGGAGGACGACGAGCGCGGTGAAGTTGTGGCCCAGCGCGTTCCAGAAATTCTTGTCGTTGAAAAGATTAACGAAGTTGGTGATGCCATAGAACGTGATGTTCATGGACATGCCGCGCCATTTGGTGAACGAGACGAGCATGGCGGCGAGGTACGGCGCGAGCACGAACACGCTGTAGAGGACCAGCGGGATCACCAGAAAAGAGAAGATGAGGGTGTTCTGTCCACGTTTTGCAGCCATCAGGGGGTAGGGAGTAGGAGAGAGGGGAGAGGGAATAGGGGAGAGAGGAGAGGGAATAGGGGAGAGGGGTCAGGGGTCAGGGGAGAGGGATCAGAGGCCAGGATATCGCCCCTTTTCCCTCTCTCCTCTTGCTTTTTCCTTCTTGCTTTTTCCCTTCGCCCCTCTTCCCTCTCTCCTATTCCCTATCCCCTGGCTTCCTTACTTGTCGCGCTTGAACTTCTTGACCTCGGGGTCGGCGGCGACCTTGTCGGCGAGTTCCTGCACGGCATTGATGAAGTCGTCCGGCTTCTTGACGCCGGTGAGCAGTTCGCCGGTGAAGGTTTCGAAGTCCTTCGTGAACGTCGAGTACCAGTTGGTGATCTGGAACTTGATGTTCGCGCCGCCCGAAGCGTTGACCATGGCGATGGCCGACTGCGTGCCGCTGGAGATCTTGGCGCCCTCGGTGGCATCCTTGACCGGCATCAGCGAGCTGACGTTTTCGGCGAAGTAGCGAGCGGAGCTGCGCGAGAGCTGCGCGCGCAGGAACTCCATGCCGAACTTCGGATTCTTGCCCTTGGCCCAGACGACGAACGGTTCACCGCCACTGGCCTGCACGGCCTTCTGGTCGCCCTTGCCGTCGGCGTAGCCGGGGATGGAGCCCACGACCATGTTGAAGTCCGCCGGTGTGACGGTCTTCATTTCGTTCTCGAGCCACGTGCCGCACGGCAGGAAGGCGGCTTTCTTGTTGAGCCACTCGGCCTGCGACTCAGTGTGAGTGAGTGCGGAGGTGCCCTTCATGATGTAGCCCTTGTCCCAGAGCTGGTAGATCGACTCGACGGCGCGTTTGATTTCGGGGGTCTTCCACGCGTTGGGTTCGAGGTTGTCGATCGCCATGAGAGCGCCGGGGCCGCCGGCGTGCTGGATCAGCGGGAAGAGCACGATGCCCCACATGTAGTAGGGGTACTTGCCCTGATACGTCCAGGGCGCCATCTTGCCTTCCTTCTTGACGGTTTCGCAGAGGGCGAGCAGCTCATCCCAGTTCTTGGGATAGGCGTAGCCCATCTGTTCGAAGAGCGGCTTGGAATACCAGATGCCCGACGTGGTGTAGGCGATATTGACGTACCACTGCTTGCCGTCGATGAAGCCGTCTTCCTGCGAGCCGGGGAAGAGCGTGTCCTTGAACTTGACGCCGGGGGTGTCGAGCGAGGGCGCTTCCATGAGCTCATCGAGCGGCTGGAGCTGACCTTCGTTGATCAGGTCGATGGTGGGGAAGCTGCCGGCGCCGGAGTTGTCGGTCACATCCGGCGGGTTGCCGCCGACAAGGCGGGGGCGGATCTGATCGGCGATCTTCTGGATGCCCTCGTGCTTGTAGGTGAGCCCCGGATAGAGCTTCTCCATCATGGAGCCGGAGAACTTGATGTAGTCGTCGCCGAAGCCGCCCTTGAAGTGGACGCCTTCGAGGGTTACGCCCTTGCCGTCGAGGCCGAAGGGATTGCGCGCGGCATCTTCGACCGGGAAGGCGAAGTCGAGCGCGGGGGCGGCGGCGGGAGCTGCCTGATCGGGGGCCTTGGTGGCCTCGGCTGCGGGCGCGGGGGCGGCGGTCGGGGTGGCGGCGCCGCAGGCGGCGAGGGCGGCTGCGCCGCCGGCCACTGCCGTTGCGCGCAGGAAATTGCGTCGATTGAGTTTGTTATTCGCGGACATATAAGATTCTCCTCTTCTTTCGCAACTGCACAGGTGGTCGTTGCTTCCATCCTTGAAACGCCAGGAAACTCCGGCTTCGAACGACGCCGGGGCGTGATTCTGGAATTTCGAGAACGGCCTGAGCAGTTACTCCTCTTCTCTCGAACTCTTCTTCAAACTTCATTTATTTTCTTGCAGTTTGCTGCCGAGAAAATGCTGCAGCGCGCACAGAAATTTTGGCGAAGTTCTGCGCACTGCGATGCCCGTAGCGGGCGAGACGGAAAATAATCGGTGTGATCGGTATTTCGAATGCGGGCAATAGCACAGGCCTGTCGATGTTTCATCACGAAACATCGATGCGTCGCCGGGTCGTTATGAAAGCCTGCCGTCGATGTGACTGAGTTCCCCCCTTTTGCGGCCGCCTCATGGGCCGCTGTGAATTCGTGCATCGATCGCGCGCGTGAAGCGTGCGGTGATTTGTTCAGGTCTGGTAATTGCGGCGCCGACGACGACGGCATGCGCACCCTGATCGAAGGCGGCCGCGGCCTGCTCGGGCGTTGTGAAGCGCCCTTCCGCGATGACCGGGATGCCGGGCAGATGCTGGATCACGTCGGTGAGCAGCGCCAGGTCGGGTTCGTCGGTGCGCGGGCGGCCGTGCGCGGTGTAGCCGGCGAGCGTGGTGGAAACCACGTCGGCGCCGGCGTCGACGGCGCGCAAAGCGTCTTCGAGACAGGAGATGTCGGCCATGACCGGCTTGTGCAGCTGATCATGAATGAAGGCGATGAGTGTGGGCAGATCGATGCCGCTGCGGCGCGGTCGCGGAGTGGCATCGATCGCGAGCATGTCGGCGCCGGCGGCGGCGATGGCGGCGGCGGATTCGGCGTCGGGCGTGATGTAGACGTCGTGCCGGCCGGTTGGGCCGATTTTCCAGAGGCCGACGATGGGCAGCGACACGGCGGCGTGGATGGCGGCGATGTCGTCCGGGCCGTTGGCGCGGATGGCGACGGCGTCGCCCTGCTGCGCGGCGCGCGCCATGGCAGCCATGATGGGCGGCCCGAAGAGCGGGTCGCCTTCATAGGCCTGGCAGGAGACGATCAATCCACGCGGGAGCATCATTTCACGATTCCGATCGATTGGATTCGCTGCGGCGTCTTGCGAACACCATGCGGTAGCGGTCGCCGCAATAAATTGTTTTGACGGCCTCGATGACGAGTCCGCGGGCGTCGCGGGTGATGCGGCGGGCGAGCAGCGCCGGGCTGTCGGGGGCGACGCCGAGCGCGGAAGCTTCGGCAAACGAGAGCGAAACGGCCTCGATCGTTTCGTCCGAAGTGCGCGGCGTGCAGCCGTAGTGCGCTTCCATGATGGAATACAACGACAGATGTGCGAGGTCGTGCTGCTGAATATTTGGGAAGCGCTGGGCGGGGAGCTGCACGTGTTCGAGCGCCATGGGCTCGCCGTCGGCGAGGCGGACGCGCTCGATCACGACGATGCGCGCGCCGACGCGCAGGCCGAGCTCTGCGGCTGTGGCTGCGTCGGCGACTTCTTCGTGGCACTCGATCAGCTGCGAGGAAGCGCGCATGCCGCGCATCTGCATGTCTTCGGTGAAGGATAAAAACCCCTCGGCGCTTTTGTCGATCACGCCGACGGCGACGGTCGTGGCGCTTCCGGGCCGGCGCACCAGCAGGCCTTCCTGTACCAGTTCATTGATGGCGGCGCGCACGGTCATGCGGCTGATTCGGAGTTGTCCGGCGTATTCGCGTTCCGATGGGATGGTCGCGCCGCCGCGCAGCGCACCACTGCGGATTTGTTCACGCAGCGTGTCGCTGATTTGCCGAAAAATCGGGCGGGAATCCTGCACGTGCACTTTCATAACCGGTTTGGCGCCCAGCAGCGTCTGCGATCGTTTGCTGCCTGGATGTGAATCCAGACGAACCACTGGTATAGACCGGTTGAATTGTAAGGTGTGCGGGAGGGGATGTCAAGTCGACAATTCTACGAACCGCGCCGATTCCGCCGCTGAAAGGCGAATCGGCGCGGCTTGCGGGATTCCAAAAACTCAACGCCGAGAAGACGCTTTCTTCCAGATCAGGCGATTCTGCTCGTCGTTGTTCAGCAGGTCGCCGACCTTGAGGGATTTGAAGTAGTCGTCGGGGAGGATGTTTTTCTGGCCGTTGAAGGCGGCGCCGTCGGGCATGTAGGCGCAGGTCATGGCGCGGCGGCGGCCGGCGGTCATGTTGGCGCCGGCGCCGTGGGCGATGAGCCCGTTGTGCAGCACGACGGTGCCGGCGCGCGCCGGGGCGGGGACGGCGTTAATTTTGCGCCATTCCGGGTAAATCTTGAACAAGCTGCCGATGTTCTCGCCGATGCCGGCGTTGTCCCAGCGCGCCAGTTTGTGTGTGCCGGGCAGGTACCACAGGCAGCCGTTGGAGATGGTGGCGTCGTCGAGCGCGACCCAGATCGAAATTGCCTGGCGTGAGGAGAACGACCAGTACGGATTGTCGAGGTGCCAGCCGGTCGGGTTGCCGTAGGGCGGCTTGAAGAGCGCCTGGTCGTGCCAGATGCGGATGCCGTCGACGCCGGCCAGTTCGCCGGCGACCTTGCCGAGGCGCTCGTCGAACATGAGTTCGCGCATGCCGTCGTGCGTGTCGGCCAGGCGCACGCACTGCACGAAGACCTGCGCGTAGTACTGCTCGGGGTCGTCCTGGTTGGTGAAGCCGTTGCGCTTCGCAAGGCGCTGCTCGACGGCTTCTTCGGTGGCGGCGCGCCAGTGCGCGAGTTCCTTCGCGTTCAGGAAATCTTCGATGACGATGAAGCCATTTTCGTCGTAGCTCTGCTTCATGGCTTTGGTGATTCGGTGTTTCATGGGTAGGGAATTAGGGGAGAGGAAATAGGGAATAGGGAATAGGGATGGTAGCGCAGTATGGAAGGATCGCCAGCGGCGAACTCGCTGCGATCTGTCGCTCGGTTGCCTGTTGTTTTTTATGCGGCGGCTCATGTCGCTGCGACCGGTCGTACCCCATGGA
>CAXNFZ010000167.1:0-6465 GCA_964201495.1 Chloroflexota bacterium
CACAAGCCCTCCCATGCGGAGGGCTTTTTTGTTGCCCAGCCAACGCACGAAACATACAGCGTATAGTCAGCTTCCGTCCGGAGAAAAAACTATGGATCCCAATCGCGTCATCATTTTCGATACGACACTGCGCGACGGCGAACAGTCGCCGGGCTGCACGCTCAACCTGGCCGAAAAGCTCGAGATCGCTCGCCAACTCGCGCGCCTCGGCGTCGATGTGATCGAAGCCGGGTTCGCCATCGCCTCCCCAGGCGACTTCGACGCGGTCAGCCGCATCGCCCAGGAAGTCGGCACCACCGATGCAGGGCCGACAATTACGTCGCTGGCGCGCTGCAACAAGAAAGATATCGATGCAGCCTGGGGCGCGGTGCAGTGGTCAAAAAAGCCGCGCATCCATACGTTCCTCGCCACATCCGACATCCACCTGCAATACAAACTGAAAATCAGCCGCAACGACTGCATCGAACAGGTCGGCGAATATGTGAGCTACGCGCGCAGCCTGTGCGGCGACGTAGAGTTTTCTCCGGAAGACGCCGGCCGCAGCGATCCGGACTTTCTCTATCAGGTGCTGAACGTCGCCGTACAGGCCGGCGCTACCACGCTGAACATCCCGGACACAGTCGGCTATGTGACGCCCACCGAGTACTACGATCTGATCGCCGGCATCCTGAAGAACGTGCCCGGCATCCGTGAGAAGGGCGTGATTATTTCCACGCACTGCCACAACGACCTCGGCCTGGCCACCGCCAACACACTCGCCGGTGTGCGCGCCGGCGCCCGACAAGTCGAAGTGACGATCAACGGCATCGGCGAACGCGCCGGCAATACTGCGCTCGAGGAAGTCGTCATGGCGCTGAACACGCGCAAGCAGTTCTACGATCCGATCCACACCTCGATCGACGCCACACAGCTGGTGCGCACGAGCAAGATGGTCAGCAGCATGACCTCGATGGCCGTGCAGCCGAACAAGGCCGTTGTCGGCGCCAACGCGTTCGCACACGAGGCCGGCATTCATCAGGACGGCATGCTCAAGAACCCGCTCACTTACGAGATCATGCGGCCCGAAAGCGTCGGCTGGAACAACACCAACCTGGTGCTCGGCAAGCACTCCGGCCGCGCCGCGCTCGGCGATCGCCTGCGCCAGCTCGGCTACGACCTGAATCGCCAGGAACTCGACAAAGTCTTCGACAAGTTCAAAATTCTCTGCGACAAGAAGAAAGTTGTCAGCGACCCGGACCTCGAGGCGCTGCTGACCGATCAGTTTGAAACGCTGGAGACCGACGCGTGGAAGCTGTCCGAATGCCACGTCACGTCCGGCACCAACAACACGCCCGTGGCAAGCGTGACGCTGGTCGACGAACAGGGCGAAGCGCATAAGGACGCGGCGCTCGGCAACGGCCCGATCAACGCGATCTGCAACTGCATCAACCGACTCACCCGCGTGGAAGCCAAGCTGGTCGAATTTCATGTGCACGCCGTCACCGAGGGCATCGACGCCATCGCCAACGTGACGATGCGCATCGAAATGCTGAACAGCGAAGGTAAATCCGCTGTGTTCAGCGGCCGCTCGGCCGACACGGACACACTGGTGGCCAGCGGCAAGGCGTACCTGGCAGCAATGAACAACGGCCTGCGTCGTTCGAACGCCGGCCGCACGCGGCTGGAACGCGTCGGGACGGTGTAAATGGACATCGGCGGAATGGCTGCGTACCTGGCGACGGCGGCGATGCTGATCGCGCTGCCCGGCCCGACGATCCTGCTGATCGTCACGGCGACTGCGACAGGGCGCGGAACGGCGACTGTGCTCGGCAGCGCGGCCGCCGTCGCCGCCGTCGCGGCGCTCATCGCATCCGGACTCTACGAACGTCTTCTCGCAGTCCCATACGCCGCCGACGCCCTCGCACTTTTCGGCGCGGTCACCGTCGCGCGCATCGGCTGGAAGCTGATCAAGGCCGCGCCGAGCGCGTCTGCTGCTGTCTCTGCGCCGGCGCGGCCCCGCACTGCGTTCGTCGATGCACTCACGACGACGCTGCTCAATCCGAAAATTGGCATCGCGTTCCCGGCGTTCGTGGCGTCCGAGGCGCGCGCCGGCAGCGCAGAACTGAGCACCCTCGCGTGGCTCTTCGCCGCCGCCGCCCTCGCCGTGTACTTCGCGGTGTCGGCGGCGACTCGCATCGTCGGCCGACGGACGACGTTGTCGACGCGCGCATCGACGATGCTGCGTCGAGCAGCCGGAGCCACGCTGTTCGTACTGGCGGCGCGCATCGCATGGCCGACCCTACGGAGTTTTTCATGAATTCAACTGTTTGGCAGAGCGACGCTCTGGCCAGGAAGTGGCTCAGCGGCGTGCGCTCGGCCATCCCGCTGCAGGCCGAACGACTCGGTGTGACCGTGCGTCTGCTGGCGATGAACGGCCGGCCGGTGCGGCGCTTTCTCGATCTCGGCTGCGGCGACGGCGTCGTCGGCGCCGCCGTGTTGTCGCGCTGGCCTGACGCGCAGGGCGTGTTCCTCGACTTCTCGCCAGCCATGCTCGATGCCGCGCGCACCAGGCTCGACTCACGCCATGTCTTCGTGCACGACGATTACGGCGACCCGGCGTGGGTCGAGCGCATCGACTCGCACGCGCCCTTCGACGCGATCGTCTCCGGCTTCTCGATCCACCACCAGGAAGACGAACGCAAGCGCGCGATCTACGCCGAGATCTTCAGCCTGCTCGCATCCGGCCGGATGTTCGTCAACATCGAACACGTCGCGTCCGCAACGCCGTGGGGCTCGACGCTGTTCGGCGAGGACTTCGTCGACGCGCTGTTCGCGTATCATCAAGCCGCCGGCTCACAGCACACACGGCAGGAACTGGCCGATGAGTTTTACAATCGGCCGGATATGGCCGCGAACCGGCTCGCTCCGGTCGAGCTGCAACTTGGCTGGCTGCGCGAAATCGGATTTGCGGACGTCGATTGTTACTCGAAGCACTTCGAACTCTGCGTATTCGGCGGACGAAAACCTTAGGACTCAAACATGGCAAAAACGCTCTTCGAAAAAATCTGGGACGCACACGTGGTGGCACAGGAGCCGGACAGCCCGGCTGTGCTGTACATCGACCTGCACTTGATCCACGAGGTCACCTCGCCGCAGGCCTTCGACGGACTGCGCAAGCGCGGCATCAAGGTGCGCCGTCCGGACCGCACGTTCGGCACGCTCGACCACGGCATCCCGACGACCGATCGCTCGCTGCCGATCGTGGACGCACTCGCCGCGCGCCAGATCGAAATCATGGAGCGCAACTGCGCCGAGAACGGCATTCAGCTCTACGGCATCAAGACCGGCGCTGACAAGCAGGGAATCGTGCACGTGATCGGCCCCGAACTCGGCCTGACGCAGCCCGGCATGACGATCGTGTGCGGCGACAGCCACACCGCCACGCACGGCGCGTTCGGCTCGCTCGGCTTCGGCATCGGCACCAGCGAAGTGGAAATGGTGTTATCGACGCAGTGTCTGCTGCAGCGCCAGGCGAAGACCTGCAACGTGCGCGTCGACGGCGCGCTGAAGAAGGGCGTCACTGCGAAGGACATCATCCTCGGCATCATCGCCAAGTACGGCGTGGGCGGCGGCACCGGTCTCGTCTACGAGTACACCGGCGCGGCGATCCGGGCGATGAGCATGGAAGAGCGCATGACCATCTGCAACATGTCGATCGAAGGCGGTTCGCGCGCCGGCCTGATCGCGCCGGACGAGACCACGTTCAACTTCGTCGCCGGTCGCGAGTTCGCGCCCAGGGGCGCCGAGTGGGACGCGAAGCTCGCCTGGTGGAAGACGCTGCCCAGCGACGCCGACGCACAGTACGACGTGACCTATTCACTCGACGCCGACGCGCTCGAGCCGATGATCACCTACGGCACGAACCCGGGCATGGGCATGGGCATCACCGATCGCATCCCGGATCCCGATCGCATCGCGGATCTTTCGCAGCGCAAGGCGCTCGAGAAGGCGCTGACCTACATGGGCCTGCAGCCGAATCAGCAGCTGCTCGGCCATAAGGTCGACGTGGTGTTCATCGGCAGCTGCACGAATTCGCGCATCTCGGATTTGCGTGAGGCGGCGGCGCTGCTGAAGGGCCGCAAGGTCGCCGACGGCGTGCGCGCCGTAGTCGTTCCGGGCAGCGCGCAGGTCAAGCGCCAGGCCGAAGCCGAGGGCCTCGATCGCATCTTCAAAGAGAGCGGCGCCGAGTGGCGCGAAGCGGGATGCAGCTACTGTATTGCAATCAACCCGGACGTCGTGCCCGAAGGGCAGTACTGCATCAGCACCAGCAACCGCAACTTCGAAGGTCGTCAGGGCAAGGGCAGCCGCTCGTTCCTCGCCTCGCCGCTCACAGCTGCGGCCTCGGCCGTAGCAGGCAAGGTCACGGACGCGCGCACGCTTTAGGAAAACAGAATGTCCCAATTCACTTCCATCTCCAGCAAAGTCGTGTCGCTCAACGCGGAAAACGTCGACACCGACCAGATCATCCCGGCGCGCTTTCTGAAAGTCACCGACAAGCTCGGCCTCGGCGCACAGCTGTTCTGCGACTGGCGCTACAACGCCGACGGTTCCGCAAAACCCGACTTCGTGCTGAATAAGCCCGAGATGAAGGGCCGCCAGGTGCTGCTCGCCGGCGACAACTTCGGCTGTGGCAGCTCGCGCGAACACGCGCCGTGGGCGCTGACAGGCTTCGGCTTCCGCGCGGTGATCTCCACCAGCTTCGCCGACATCTTTAAAAGCAATTCGCTGAAGAACGGCCTGCTGCCGATCATGGTCGACAAAGAGACGCACGCGCAGCTCTTCAGCCTCGTCGAAGAGGACCCGAACACTTCACTGTCGATCGACCTGGCATCGCAGACGATGACGCTGCCAGACGGGCGCGCGGTGCACTTTCCGATCGACTCGTTCTCCAAGACGTGTCTGCTGAACGGCGTGGACGAAATCGGCTACGTGCTCGGCATGCGCGAACAGATCGAGCGCTACGAGAGCACCCACGCGTAATCATCGACCCGCACATTCCCTGGCTGAATCGCCCGACTCGAGCCTGCGTCCGAGTCTCGGCGATTTCGCCCGGAGTTGCGAGGGACCATGTCATGCTCTATCCACGTGAGCACCTCGTCGCCGCCCTGCACTGGCGTGACATGTGTTACCTCGCACCGACGCCGCACGGCGACGAGCCGCACCTGACCGACCGTGAGCTCATCGTCGGTCTGGCGGCGTCGCGCGACGGACGCCTGCGCTTCGCGCTCGCAGGCTTGTTCCTGCGGCACCCCGAGGTCGCCGACATCGCGGCGGACATGCTCGAATCCCGCAGCGTCGACCTCGCCGGCGCCACGGTGCGGCGCCGCGCATCGCTCGTCGTGCCGCCCGCAGCATGGGACGAACTTCGCCGCCAATACGTCGCCGCCATGTATCTGCAGCGTATGTGGCGAACTCGTCTGCGACTCGCTCACGGCCCGTCACCGCTCATCCCGGAGCGCTTCACCACCGAACTGGGCCTGCCGCCAGCCGATGACATGAACGGCGAACGTGGCCTGCGCATGCTCACCGAGACCAGCGAATTTAACGACTGGTCGAGCTATGAACAAGTGATCGACATGATCTGCGATCAGCCCTGCGCTACGCAGTCACCGTCCGAAACATGGTAACTTCGCAGATCAGTCTATTTCCCATCGCGAAACACAACTCGCCTGAATAATCACAAAACAGGACTTTTTCAAATGCGCCCACCAATCGACCGCCTGCGCGTGCATTACTTCCTGGTCAAGCTCGGAGTGGCGTTTCGTCACCCCGCGCGGCTCTACCTCGTCGGCGGCACCACGCTCGTTTACGAAGGCTTGCGCGAACAGTCCCTCGACATCGACATCACCTACGAAGTCGAAGACGTATATGAAGCTGAGTTCGCCAATGCCATTTATCGGCTCAAGGACGAACTGCAGATCAACGTCGAACAGGCATCGCCCGGCGATTTCATCCCGCTGCCCGCCGGCTGGAAGGACAGAGCCAAGTTCGTCGGGCGCTTCAGCCAGGTCGACGTATTTCACTTCGACCTGTACAGCACCTCGCTCAGCAAAATTGAGCGCGGCCGCGAAGGCGACTACCAGGACGTCCTCTCTCTCCTGCGCGCCGAACAGATCGAGTTCGACGAGCTGCGCCAGGCGTTCGCAAACATCCTGCCGCGCGTCGAACTCGAAAGCCTCAAGCGCAACCCTGAACGCTTCAAGCGCAACTTCGCGGCGCTGGAAAGAATGTGGGAAGAGGAAAGTGATAGTGGATAGTAGATAGTAGGTAACTACTCAGGCCTAAATCAGTATTTCCCGCGAAACGCGCTATTCCGTCCCCCGAAGGGGGAAGGAATAGCGCGTTTCGCGTTGGAAAAATGGATGGCCTGAGTAGTTACGATAGTAGATAGTAGATAGCTCACTTCCAGTGCAGCAGCGTGTCATT
>CAXNFZ010000168.1:0-6460 GCA_964201495.1 Chloroflexota bacterium
GTTCGTCGCCACGGACGATGCGGTCTATGTCGCAACAAAATCGCGCCTGCGCGCGATCGACCGCGCATCCGGCGCCACACGCTGGGAGGCATCGCTCAGTGACGAAGTCAGCCGCGCCTGCGACGCATGCGTGCTGACATCCGCGTCGCGCATCTTCGTGCTGAGCAGCGACGCCGAAGTGCAGGCGTTCGACGTCGCCGACGGCCGCAAATCATGGAGCGTCACGCTTTCGAAAATCCAGCCGCGCATCGCGTCATGGGGCGACAAGCTCGTGGTCATCGATCGTGACGAGGACTACGAACCACACGCCGCCGCGCAGGTGCGCGTCTTCGACGCAGCGGGGGAATCGCCCACGAAATTTCATCTGTCCTGTGAGACGCCGCAGACGAAAAACAGCGCCGGCGGTCAGGAGCACGCCGATCCAGACTCCGCGATTCACATCGATACGGCCGAGGGAGCGCTCTATGCCTGGTTCGGCAGCTTCAGCAGCTGCGTGCAGAAGTACTCGCTCGCCGACGGCGCACTGCTCTGGTCGGCGCAGGTCGATGCGCGCGCGGAAGATGAACGCTCGACGCAGTTCCTGCGCAATGGAGACACGTTCTATCTTGTCGGCGACGAATCAATCCTCGCAGCGAACGCCATGAGCGGCCAGACGCGCATCCTGCATGTGCTCGACGACGATCATGACGGCATGTATCTGTACGGAGAGAGCGCCGGCACACTCGTCGTTCACACGACGAAGACCCGCGGCACGCGTCGCTATGAACTGCGAGCACTCGACATGCAGACCGGCCAGATCCGCTGGAAGACGCAGTTCGAAGAGGACGGCGGGCCGTTCACACTCGACGCGGACTATTCCGGCCTGCTCAGCAACAGGGAAGAAGAAGTCGCCTGGACGGTAGTCGTCACGCCGTCGGCCGTGCGCCTGCTGCGCATCGCCTCGAAGCCGTTTCGCTTCGTCTTCGAAGACGTCGACAGCGCCAGCGGCGCCGCCACAGGGCGCGTCGAAGCACCCATCGCGGGCGATCCGCTCCTGCTCGGCCCAGCCCTCATCGGCCGCCGCAGCGATGCTTTGTGGGTGCACGTCGATCGAGGCTTCGTCGTGCTCGATTTGAACGCGAAGAAAAGCATCCGACGAATTTCACCGTAACGACGTCTCCTTCGTCATAGAATCATACTCATGGAATATCGCAAACTTGGCCGCACTGGCCTGCGCGTTTCGCCTCTCTGTCTCGGCACGATGAACTTCGGCCCGTTCACCACCGAGGCCGATTCGTTCGCAATCATGGACAAGGCGCTCGAAGTCGGCATCAACTTCTTCGACACCGCCAACGTTTACGGACGACAGCAAGGCATGGGCGTGACCGAGCAGATCGTTGGCCGCTGGTTCGCTCAGGGCGGCGGTCGCCGCGAGAAAACCATCATCGCCACCAAGGTCTACGGCAAGATGGCCGAATGGCCCAATGGCTCGCGCCTCTCCGCCGCGCACATCAAGCGTGCCTGCGAAGAAAGCCTGCGCCGCATGCAGGTCGATTACATCGATCTCTATCAGATGCACCACGTCGACCGCGACACGCCCTGGGACGAAGTCTGGCAGGCGATGGATCAGCTCGTGCGCGAGGGCAAAGTCATCTACGTCGGCAGCAGCAACTTCGCTGGCTGGCACATCGCCTCAGCCAATGCTGCCGCAGCCGCGCGCCATTCGCTCGGCCTCGTCAGTGAGCAGAGCCTCTAC
This sequence comes from Chloroflexota bacterium, assembly GCA_964201495.1. Classification (GTDB taxonomy): domain Bacteria; phylum Chloroflexota; class Anaerolineae; order J036; family Brachytrichaceae; genus CANJQH01. The sequence goes on from CAXNFZ010000168.1 coordinate 1,736, forward strand.
AACCTGAATGCGCGCATGATCGAGCTCGAAGTGATCCCGGCGTGCCAGTCGCTCGGCCTCGGCCTGATCCCGTGGAGTCCGCTGGCCGGCGGTCTGCTCGGCGGCGTCCTCAAGAAGGAAGCCGAAGGTCGCCGCGCCGGCGAGGGTGTGCAGAAGGCGCTCGAAAAGCACCGCACCCGCATCGAAGCGTGGGAAGCGTTCTGCGCCGAACTCGGGGAAGCACCCGCCGACGTCGCACTCGCCTGGCTCCTGCACAACCCCGTCGTCACCGCGCCCATCATCGGCCCCCGCACCGCGGACCAGCTCACCGGCAGCCTGCGCGCCACCGAAATCAAGCTCAGCGCGGACGCGCTCAAGCGCCTCGACGAAATCTTCCCCGGCCCCGGCGGCGCCGCTCCCGAAGCCTACGCCTGGTAATCGCTCGCCGCAGCATCGCCGTTTATTCGGCAAACTCTCCGCGATGCACGCCCGTGCTTCCTGTTCTGCAAGCAGCACGGGCGTGTATGGCCGGAAACGCTCACCCGCGCCTTTGTAGTCCTCCTACGCCCCCATGATCGACTCACACTTTGACCGCCTCACCACCCAACAGCAGGAACTCATCCGCGTCGCCATGCAGGCGATGGAGACGGCCTACAACCCATACTCGCGCTTCTATGTCGGATGCGCCCTGCGCCTCAGCGACGGCACGATCGTCTCCGGCTCGAACGTCGAGAACGCGGCGTATGGCTCGACAATCTGCGCCGAACGCATGACGATCGGCCGTGCCAACGCCATGGGCCGCCGCGACATCGTCGCGATGGCCGTGATGGGCCGCGGCGAAAATTTTCTGCCGAACGAAGCGAAAATTACCGGCCCGTGCGGGTCCTGCCGCCAGATGATCTACGAGGCATCGCAGATCGCCGGCACCGACATCGAAATGCTGCTCGCCGTCCCGCAGCTGACGCGCACGATCGTCACCTCGATCGAACAGCTGCTTCCGCTGCCGTTCGGCCCGGTCGAGCTGGGCGTCGATATCTCGCGCTACAGACCGTAAGCGCCGGCCCCACGCCCATCAACGGGCGCATCCGCCGTTTGGGGCAGCTTAGACAACACCCTCTTCAATCGACGAGCCCTTCGCACGCCAGCAATGCCGCGCCGATGATTCCTGCATCGGTGCCGACGATGGCACGCTGCACGACCAGGCGACGGCTCATGTGGTTGCGCATATGCGCCCGCACCCCGGATTCCAGCGCTTCCCAATAAATGCTCGGCGCACAGCTCAGCCCGCCGCCGACCACCAGTGATTGCGGATCAAACACTGCGCACATATAGCCCAGGGCAGCGCCCAGTGATTCGCCGGTCATTTGCAACACCACATTCGCCCCGGCATCACCACTTTTTGCTGCTGCAAATACCTGCTCGATGTTTGCAGCCTGACAGCGACGTACGATCGCGTCGATCGACGCCACGTCATCGAGGACGGAGCGAACTCGCTGCCCGCGCTCACTAAAAACCGTGTACGGCATTTCCCCAGACATCACTGCGGTGCCGTCGAAACCGACATACGGCCGCCCTTCCAATACCAGGCACGCACGGATCGTCGACCCGGCGTCGGCATACAAAAAAGACTGCCCGCCGCGGCCAATGCCGAAATGCCCTTCCGCCCGCGCCTGCGAACGCACCGCCGTGTCCACCTGCGCCGGCGCAAGCTGCGTCAGCAATCGACGCACGGGCAATCCCCGCCACGCCACCCGCCTGCCGCTCAGAATCGCCCCATCCCGATCCACGTCTTCGCAGACGCACAGCCCGATGGCTGCAGGATGCGTGAACGCAGCACAACTCTCGTCGAGCCATTCCTCCGCCAGGCGCAGAACATCGGCCATGGCCGCCATGCCGCTTCGCGCTGCGTCGATCTGAATTTCTCGTCGACAGAGCACATCGCCGTTCTCCAGATGCACGACGCCTGCCCGAATCCCACTTTCACCGACATGAATGCCGATCGCCGTAGTCATGAGAAAAAGTCTAACTCTTTTCGTAACGACGCGAGCGAATCGGGTGCATCCGCAGTTTGGGGCAAAAATGTTTGTGCGCGAAAACCTCACCCCTTCCCCTCTCCTCCTGCGATTTCGCTTGCTTTTCTCCCGTGTCAGGCTCGATGCAGCGCGCGAAATCCTGGCGGAGGTAACTATTCAGGCCTAAATCAGTATTTCCCGCGAAACGCGCTATTCCTTCCCCCTTTGGGGGAAGGAATAGCGCGTTTCGCGTTGGAAAAATGGATGGCCTGAGTAGTTACTGGCGGAGAGGGGCGGTCGAGGTCCGCATCGACGCATCGCGCACGTGAGCAGACGCCGCGAAAAGATCCAAATCGAACGACAGTCGATCCCCAAAAAGCCTGCGTCTCCGCTTCTCGGCGTCTCCGCGCGAAATTCCGCGTCCTCCGCACTCTCCGCGATCTCTACCCCAAACTGCGGGTACGCCCCCTACGTGCGCATCTGCCCGATACGTGGCATGATTCGCGTCATGAACGATGCTCGTTCCCACATCCTCAGCAAGCTGCGCACTGCCCTCGAACAAGGCGTTCCATTTCCCGCTGCTGAAAAAGTCAGCGGCACGACTCCCGTCACCTCTCTCGACGCCAATCAGTCTCTTGTCGACCGCTTCATTACGGAAGTGGAGCGCGTCAAAGGAATCATCCATTCAGTGGACTCAGCGGACGCAGGGCTGGCTGCGCTGCGCAAGGTGCTGACGGAAAATCAGGTGCAGCGCGCCATGGCATGGGATGCTGCCTACCTGCCGTTCGATGGCGTACACGAAATGCTTGCGTCCGCCGGCATCGAGATCGTTGCCGGCTCCAATGAAATTGTGGAAACTGCACAGGCCGGCATCACCGGCTGCGACTGGGCCATCGCTGCGACTGGCACGCTCGTGCTGTCCTCCGGCGCCGGCCGCAGCCGCATGGCCTCTCTCCTGCCGCCGATTCACATCGCGCTTATGCGCAGCAGCCAGCTCATCCCACGCCTCGAAGACTGGGTCGCCGGCCGCTATGCCGACCGTCTGCAGCAACTGCGCACCTCCAGCAATATCACGCTGATCACCGGCAGCAGCCGCACATCAGACATCGAAATGCAGCCGGTGTTCGGCGTGCACGGGCCGCTGCAGATGCATATCGTCGTGCTCAAAGACGTATAGCTCGGCAGCTATTCCTGTCGCACTGCCGTCGCAATCTGCAGCCGCCCCAGCCGCAGCATCGGGTAAATCGCCGCCAGCAGCGCCGAAGCCAATGCCACCCCGATCGCCTGCACGAACGTGGAAGGTTCGAGCACCAAGCGAATCGTCCAGCCGAATGAGCGCAGGTTAATGATGTAGACGAGCACGACGGCCAGCAGCAGCCCGGTCGGCATCGACAACAGCCCGGCAGCGCCGCCCATCAATCCGGTCTCGAGCAGCGTCATACGCCACAACTGCCGCAGCGTCATGCCGTTCGCGCGCAGCATGCCCAGCTCTCGCGTACGCTCGATCTGCAGCGCCATCAGCGCACTCAGCACTCCGATGAACGCCACCACGGTCGCCAGCAAGTTCAGCGCACCAGTGATCGCGAAGGTGCGATCGAATACGACCAGTGCGTTGTCGCGCAACTGCCGGTTGGCGTTGATCAGCAATTCCTTGCCAGCGAATTTTTCGCGCATCGCCGCAGCCGCCTCCGTCGCGTCGATATCGTCTCGCAGATACACCGCAACCGACGTCACCGCCGTGTCACCGAACCAGTCGACGTACGAATCGCGGCGCATCAGGATCCCACCGGCGTCGCTGGCGTAGTCGTAGTACACGCCGACGATACGAAATTCACGCTCACCGCGCGCCGTGCGCAGCACCACTCGATCCTTGCTCGGTGTGATGCCATATCGATTGGCAAATGGCTCGCTCACCTGAACCTCGTCCTGTCCACGCATGCTCGCCCACAAGCCATCGATCGGCCGTGCAGTCCACACATACGTTCCTGCCGGCCGCTCACGATCCGAACCCACTCCCAGCAGCGCCGCCGTCTTCCATTCACCCGCAGCAGTCCGAAATTCCACGTCCACGGTGCGCAGCAGCGTCACATCTTCGGAACCTTCGAACGCACGGAATTCGTCGATCAGCGCGTCGTCGATGCGCGTCGTCGCACGTGCGCTGCTGATCGAGACCGGCGACACATATACATCAGCGGTGAGTGTGGTGTTCAACCATGATTCGACCGTCGTGCGAAAACTTCCAATCATGCTCTGCAGGCCGATGATCACCGATACCGCAACCATCAGCGACGCAATCGCAATCGCCGTGCGTGAAATGGAATGGGTCACGTTCCGCGCAGACATGCGCCCGGTCACGCCGGCGAGCGCATTCAACATCGGCGCGGCAACGCGCATCATGCCGATGGTCGCCAGCGGCGTCGTCAGCGCCACACCGATCAACACGAAGAAAATGCCGGCCAGATTCACCACCAGCGCTGCCGTGCCAAGCAACAGTAATACGCCGAAAGCGAACATCACCACACCGCCTCCCGCAATCCACGGCAGAACACGACGGACGCGCTGTTCGATGCTGCTGCGTTTCAGCGCAGTGATCGGCGCCACGCTCGTCGCTTCATACGCAGGCGCCAATGCCGCCAGCAATGATGCCCCAATTCCCAGCACGAATCCCTTCACGAGCACGAGCGGCGCAATCGTCACGTCACGCACGTTCACCACGTAGTACAAATCGTTGATC
>CAXNFZ010000169.1:0-6444 GCA_964201495.1 Chloroflexota bacterium
ATGCAAACTGCAAGCGCTCCGCCGGCCACCATTCGAGCGCACCGCCGCGCTGCAGCACGTTCACGCCACGCAGGTTCGTCGACACATCAGCACCGTGCGCACCGGCGTTTCCCACCACCGCACCACCCACGGTGCCCGGGACGCTGATCGCCCACTCGAGGCCGCCATAGCCGCGCTCGATGCAACCACGCGCCAGCGAAATCAGCGCAACGCCGGCATCGGCCTCGACCGTGGCTCCCCCCTCCCTGCCGCCGAAGCGCACGTCCCTCGCCCGATTCAACACCACCAGGCCGCGCACGCCGCGATCCGAGACGAGCACGTTCGCGCCGCCTCCGATGATCGTGCACGGTATACCGAGTCGATCTGCGTGCTTCACGACGGCGACGAGGTCTTCCGTCGTGCGCACCTCGATCAGCAGGTCTGCAGGACCGCCGATGCGGGCGCTCGTATGACGCGCCAGGGGTTCATCACGCCGCGCACGGCGCTGCAGTTCGTCCATCTCCATCACTTCAGACCTGGGCGGCGCGCAGCATCTCCAGCAGGCGCACTCCGACGACGTTGCCATCGCCGGCGCTGAGCGTGATCACGACATCGCCGCGTCGCACCTGCGAGTACAGCATACCCACCGCATCGCCAATGCTGCCGGCCGGCCGCGCCATCGCACCGGTGATGCGGCGGGCGATCTCGATCGGGTTGAGCGCATTCGCAGCGAACCCAAAATCTTCAGCCCGCTCACGCGCAGCAAAGATCGGCAGCACCAACACCTGATCTGCACCACGGAACGCTGCAGCAAACTCCTCGAGCAGCGCCGTGGTGCGCGAATAGGTATGCGGCTGCCACACAGCCCAGATCTTCGCCAGTGGATACCGCAGCCGCGCCGCCGCAAGCGTGGCCCGGATTTCCGTCGGATGATGCGCGTAGTCGTCGACAATGCGTACGCCGCGCACCTCACCCTTGAGTTCGAAGCGACGCTCGGCCCCGCGAAAAATGCCAAGCGCAGCAGACGCCTGCGCCACCGGCACACCGCACGCGTCCGCCACTATCAGCGCAGCCAGCGCGTTGCGCACATTGTGCTCGCCACTCACGCGCAACGAACACGCCCCTCCGACTTCCCCCCCGGCAGCACCAGGGCCCTGAAACGAAAAGTCCATGCCGCCCAGCGTATTGGCGCGCACGTTGGTCGCACGCCAGATGCCCCTGTAGATGCCGTAATCGACATGCGTCGCTGCTGCACCGCTGCTGCGCACCACCGCTGCTGCACCTTCGTCATCGGCGCATGTGACGATGAGCCCATCCTCCGGCACAGACGACAAGTACGCGGCGAACGCCTGCTGCACTGCCGCAAGGTCGGCATAGGTGTCCGGGTGATCAAATTCAACGTTCGTCACAACCGCGACGCGCGGTGCGTAGTGCATGAACGTGCGGTCGTATTCGTCCGCCTCGAGCACGAATGGCTGCCCGGCACCATGACGCGCGTTGCTGCCCAGCGACGGCACGTTGCCTCCGATGATGTAGGACGGGTCCAGCCCGGCATCCTGCAGCACCGTCGCACACATGGCCGACGTCGTTGTCTTGCCGTGCGTGCCAGCAATACCGATGCCAATTCGATCCGCAAGCAGCGCAGCGAGCAGGTCGCCACGATGCCAGACAGGCATACCCCGCCGGCGCGCTTCCTGCAGTTCCGGCTCATCTGCAGAGACTGCCGACGACGGCACGAGAACGTCGACCGGGCCGCCCAGCGCCTCGCCGTCGAGATGCCGCAGCTCATGCCCGACGAATGCGGGGATTCCCTCGGCATTCAGCGCATCAAGCTGCGGCGACGCAGCGCGATCATCACCGGAGACGCGCACACCGCGCGCATGCAGCACGCGCGCCGCAGCACTCATCCCCGCACCACCCACACCCATAATATGAATCCGCAGATCTTCCAATTCCGCCATGTAAATTCCACCCTGTCAGCAGCAGCAAAACAATGTGACTTCTCAGGCTCCAATCACCGCTTCCCACGCAACACGACAGCTCTCACTTTTCTACGAAGAGAGCAGCCGCGTCATTTGCAGCAAGCATTTGACCAGCCCAGGCAATCGTAACTACTCAGGCCCAAATTAGTATTTCCGTAACTACTCAGGCCATCCATTTTTCCAACGCGAAACGACAACAACAAAGTTTCGACGCTGCTCAAACGAATGCAACGATCACAAACACAAACAACACGACCAGTGCGATGATAAGCGGCATGCCTGTCAGAAGCACATAGGCCGATGATTCCACGAAAATCAGCTTTGACCAGCCTCCTGCAGGAGGAAGAAACAGCGCCGGCCCGGTCGCTGGACACTGGCCCTGGTCGGGCAGCAATCCCTGATTAAACGCAAAACGCGCGATGGTGCTGATCACCAGCCAGCCGTTGATTGCACCAAAGAACATGCCGATCAGGCTGCCCTGCACCGACGCACGCGCACGGTCACCGAACCGTCCCCCAGACAACTGCCGGGTCAGCGTCGGTCCGAGATAGCCGAAAAACGTCAGCAGCAGGAAAGGCGCCACCAGCACGAAGAACCGATTGACCTTCACACGATCAGCCGCTGACAACTGCGAGCTCGGATCAGCAGCAGCTGCCGGCGCAGCCGACACCAGGCTCGTCAGACGATCAACGCCATTCAGCGACTGCATCGCAAACAACGCCAGCACGATCGCCGCCGCAGCGACGACCTCACGCTGCCACCCACGCATCGCGCCGACGATGACGAAGATCAGCAGAAAAACGGCAAACACCACACTCGCATTAATCACAAACGAACCTCCTTGGATTCAGTTGACGGCTCTGTAAGCACAACTACTCACTCTCAAGTTACCTAAAGTTAATTCAGGGTAACTACTCAGGCCCAAATCAATATTTCCCGCAAAACACGCTATTCCTTCCCCCGAAGGGGGAAGGAATAGCGTGTTTTGCGGTGGAAAACTGGCTGGCCTGAGTAGTTACGATTCAGGTCTATTCAGACCTGGTCAGGTCTCTTTATTTGCCACCCTATCAGTTCGCCGCCGTATTGACGCCTCTGACCACATCGACGACGACCGCCGCAACGCGCTGAGCGCCATCACAGCGAGCCACTCCAAACGCCGCAGTGCGCATTGCACTTAACCCGTCGCGATCCTGCAACAAGCCGACCACCTGATCCACCAGCTGCGCAGCCATTGCGCCGTCTTCGAGCATCACAGCAGCACCCTGACCTGCGAGATACTGCGCGTTCACCTTCTGAAAACGCCACGCGTACGGATATGGCACCAGCACTGCGGGCAGCCCGACGCATGGCAGTTCGCCGAGTGCGCTCGCACCAGCACGACACACCGCCAAATCTGCAGCGGCCATCGCATCCACCATCTCTTCGTGGAGGTAGGAGAAGATCTTCCACCGCGCCTGCAGGCTTTCGGATTTGCCTGCATGAGCTGCGGCGACCTCGTCCCAGCTTGCTGCGCCCGTCACCTGCACCACCACGCAGTTTTCCGCCAAACGTTCGATCCCGGCAACCACCGCACGATTAATGCTCTGCGCTCCGCGGCTGCCGCCGAAGACCAGCAGCACCGGCACGTCAGGCGGCAGCCCGAGCCGGCGACGTGCCGCATCACGATCCGCTCCCGCAAATGCCGCGCGCACCGGATAGCCTGTGACAACCATCTTGTTCGACGCGATGTGACGCGCTGATTCCGGCGTCGTCACCGCGACCTTGCGAGCGAAGCGCACCATCAGATTCAACGCCAGCCCCGGCTCGATATCCGGAAGATAGACCACGCTCGGCACGCGTCGCAGCCACGCAGCGACCGCCACCGGAACTCCTACAAAGCCGCCCGTCAAGAGCACCACATCCGGACGAAAACCGGCGAGCAGGCGCAGCGCGTCACCCAGGCCCTGCAGCAGCCGAACCACTCCACGCACAGACTGGATGAGCCCCACCCCGTTCAACGCCCCAGCATGAATCGTCGCGAACGGCACGCCCTCGCGTTCGACGAGCGAGCGCTCCATTCCCTCGTCCTCACCGACGAACAGTACCTCGGGAAGTGCGCTTGCGGAGCTCGCGCCGAACACGTTCAGCGCGGGCGCGTACCTTTCCCCAAGCGCTCTGAGCACGCTCAGTGCTGGAAGCACGTGTCCCGCGGTTCCACCGGCTGAGATCATGACTCGCAAGGAATGCGAATTGGCCATTGCGTTGTATTCTCCTCGCAGTTTTTGGTTCTCTGATTCCGGCATCATCATCGTCCGCATCAGCCGTCCTCACATCGACGTTGCTCCCGCGCGAAATAGACACGAGCACGCCGCAAGCCAGCAGCAGCGACACGAGCGATGATCCACCCAGGCTCAGAAAAGGCACCGGCACGCCGGTAAATGGAATCATGGCCAGCACGGAAAATAAATTCATCATCGTCTGCACAGCTACCCAGACCGTGATGCCGACGGCGATATAGGCCCCGAATGACGACTTCGCCGCCATCGCAATGCGAATGCCGCGCCAGACAAACACGCCGATCAGGCCCAGAAAAAAGATCAGGCCGAAGATGCCGGTCTCATCGACCAGCACCGCGATCACCGAATCCGTGTGCGGTGTGGGCAGATACGCGAACTTCTGATAGCTCGCACCGATCCCATGGCCCAGCCAGCCGCCGCCGGCCATCGTCAGCATCAATTGCCGAATATGATAGTTTTCCGCCGTGAGCGGATCGTTGAGCGAGGCAAGAAACGTCGCGAGCCGCTCCGACGAATGCTGATTAAAGTTGATCATCAATGCGAAGAGAATCGCAAATGTCAGCAGCACTGTGACGAACTGGCTGATCGACGCCTCCGACATGAAGTACATCGTGAGCATCACCACGCTCAGCACGAACGCTGTGCTCAGATCCGGCTGCATCAGCACCAGACCAATGATGATGCCAATCACCACACCGTAGGGCAGCATGCCTTCCGAAAATGTACGCAGCTCTGTGCGTCGCCCGGCCAGCCAGGCCGCAGCATAAAGCACCATGCCAAGCTTCGCGAATTCGCTCGGCTGCACGGAACCATCGAACAGCGAACGCTGCGCGCCGAAGACACGCGAACCGATAAAGATGATCAGCAGCAACGACGAGAAAACAAGGACCAGTACTGGCACAGCCCATCGGCGAAACAATCCGTAGTCGATCCAGGCGAATGCGACGAACCCGATTATGCCCAGCGCGAACCAGCGCAGTTGTCCGAGAAAAATTGTGAACGGGCTGCCGTAAGACGTATACGACCAATAGAACGTCGTGCTGTACACCATGATCTGGCCAAGCACTGCCAACAGCAGTACTGCGCCGACCAGCACCATATCCGGTGCAGCACGGATGGCAGAAACACGCCCATACAAAGACTTGATCGTCGGCCGCATTTTCGTCACCGTTCCCCTGCACTACGCACGAGTGCGGCAAATGCCGCACCGCGCGCAGCAAAATCCTTGAACTCATCGAAGCTGGTGCCACCCGGTGACAAAAGCACAATGTCACCGTCGACGGCCACCTCACCGGCCCGCTGCACCGCGTCCGCCAAATTCGACGCAACTGACCATGCTGTGCCTGCAACGGCTGCAGATGCCTGTTCGAGCGCTGCCGCAACCATCGGTCCCATTTCTCCGAACAGCACAACATGCTTGCATCGCTGCAGCATGACTTCTGCAGCCTCAGCCCACGGCAGAAATTTGTCGCGGCCGCCGCACAGCAGCACTACAGGCTGCTCGAACGCCCGCAGCCCGGCCACCAGCCGCTCCGGTGCTGTAGCGATGGAATCGTCGTAGTAGCGCACGCCTCTGACTGTGCCAACCAGCTGCAGACGATGTTCCACGCCACGAAACTCGCGCGCCACAGCGCGTATGACTTCCAGATCTGCACAAGCTGCTGCACAGAGTGCTGCGGCCGCAAGCACATTGGCGACGTTGTGCGCACCCATGAGCTGCAGTTCACGTCGATGGCAGATCGCGCCTTCGACCTCAGCCATACGCAGACGCAAGACATCATCTGATCCAAGCCATGCACCTTCGCCGACAGGCTCCCCAAGCACACTGAACCAGATCGTGCGGACGGCTCGCTCGACGGCTCGATCGAACGATAAACTTACCGAATCATCTGCGTTCAAAACCTGAATATCCGTGGGCGCCTGAAAATCCAGGATGTGCTTCTTCGCAGCGATGTATGCATCCATCGTGCCGTGTCGGTCGAGATGATTCGGCGTGATGTTCGTGACACAGGCAAGGTGTGGCGAGCGCCCCATGAGCTCGAGTTGAAAGGACGAAAGCTCCATCACGACGTAGTCATGCGGTGCAATCGCGTCGACGTCGCCAATCAACGGGTTGCCGATGTTTCCGCCCACCCACACGCGCACAGAAGATTCGGCGGTCTCAACGCTGCGCTGCAGCATCAGCCCGGTGAGCGTCGTCGTCGTCG
>CAXNFZ010000170.1:0-6424 GCA_964201495.1 Chloroflexota bacterium
TCATCCACTTTACTCGATAGCTAAATTGGCAGAGCAACCGGCTGTTAACCGGTAGGTTTCTGGTTCGAGTCCAGATCGAGGAGTGCCGAGCCCACCTTCTCCAAGGTGGGCTTTTTTTTGCCCGGCTATACTCCTTTCTCGGAAACCCATGTTCAAAAAGATTCTGATCGCCAATCGCGGCGAAATCGCCGTCCGCATCATCCGAGCATGCCAGGAGCTGGGCATCGCGACGGTCGCCGTCTACTCGGAAGTCGACCGCAATGCTCTGCACGTACGCTACGCCGACGAAGCCTATTGCATCGGCCCCGCGCCATCGCGGGAATCGTACCTGCGCATGGACAAAATCCTCGACGTCGCGCGCCGCACAGGCACCGATGCAATTCACCCCGGATACGGGTTCCTCGCCGAGCGCGAGGATTTTGCGCAGGCCTGCGCCGACGAAGGCATCGTCTTTATCGGTCCATCGCCAAGTGCCATCGCCGCGATGGGCGACAAAGCCGTGGCGCGCGCCACCGTCATCAAGAACGGCGTCGCGGTCATTCCCGGCACCGAGGGCGAAGCCGACCTCAGTGACGAGGAACTCCTCGCCATTGCACCATCGATCGGATTCCCACTGCTGATCAAGGCCAGCGCAGGCGGCGGTGGCAAAGGCCAGCGCGAAGTGCGCGACATCGAGAACATGCCCAGCCTGCTCGCCGCCGCACGCCGTGAGTCCGAGAGCTCATTCGGCGACGGACGCGTCTACCTCGAACGTCTCGTCGAAGCCGCCCGCCACATCGAGTTTCAGCTGCTCGGCGATCACTACGGCAACATCATCCACCTCGGCGAACGCGAATGCAGCCTGCAGCGCCGCCGCCAGAAGCTCGTCGAGGAAAGCCCCTCCGTCGCTCTCGACCCAGAGCTGCGCGCCCGCATGGGCGACATGGCCGTCAAAGCAGCGCAGGCCGTCAACTACTTCAACGCCGGCACCATCGAATGCCTGCTCGACAAGCACAACAACTACTACTTCATGGAAATGAACACGCGTCTGCAGGTGGAACATCCCATCACAGAACGCGTGACCGGCGTCGACATCGTCAAAGAGCAGATCCGCATCGCACGCGGCCGCAAACTGCGCTACACGCAGGAAGACATCAAGCAGACCGGCTGGGCGATCGAATGCCGCATCAACGCCGAAGATCCCTTCCAGAATTTCATGCCCAGCACCGGCGTCGTCAGCCATATTCACTTCCCCACCGGGCCCGGCATCCGCATCGAGAGCGGCGTATACGAAGGCTTCGAAATCACGCCCTACTACGACTCGATGATCGCCAAGCTGATCTGCTGGGGCGACACGCGCGGCGAAGCACTCATGCGCCTGCGACGCGCCCTCAGTGAAATTCGCATCATGGGCGTCAAGACGAATATCCCCTTCCACCAACAGCTGATCCAGTCCACACGCTTCCAGGCCGGCCAGTTCGACACACGCTTCGTCGAAGACCGCTTCGAAATGCAGGACGAGCAGATGGAAAACGCGCACATCGCCGCCGCCGCCGCCACCCTGATCGCTCACAACCATGCCAGGCATGCGGCGGAGCAAATCGGCAAGACGGAAGGCAATGGTCGATCGAGCGCATGGAAATGGGCGGGCAAGCCCGGCTGGTAACGCGCATACTGCCGTGATCGCCCTGGCTGCCCGGGGCACCGTCACCATGAATCCATCGCCGCATCGCATCGCCTGGACCGTCCTCTTCGCCGCGCTTTTCATCTGCGTGGCGCTGGCTGTCGGCGTGCCAGCAGGCATCTACGGCTACGTCAACAACGCCACCAACGCCGCCGCGATGCGCGTCAGCCTGCAGTCCGGAATCCTCACGTCCTTCTCCCCAGTCGAGTCGATCAAAGACGCGCGCGTCGTCGACCTCGCCGGCCGCGAATTCAAGGAAGAACACACGGTCGTCGCCGGCGACCGTTCCTACGGATTGCTCACCTTCGCCCACACAGCCGCCGAGGCGCCATATGTGCAGGTGCAGCTCTATTCGAACGCCCAGGCTACCGTGCTGCGCGCCCGCAGTCCACGCTTCGAACTCTCCACCGCACCCGATGAATTCGCGCTCACCCTGAACGCCGGCCGCATCGACGTGCTCGCCGATCCACCGCCCAATCGAAGGTTCGTCATGCTCGTCAGCAACCCACTGGGCGAAGTACGCATCACCGAAGCAGGTCAATACACCATCGAAGTCCTGGACGGCCACATGCGCGCCACTACTCACACCGGAAGCGCAAACCTCTCCAGCAAGGAAATCGCCGCCGGAACCAGCGCTGCCACCGATGCAAGCGGCATCGTCATGGACGAACCTGCTCCCGTGAATCTGCTCCGCGACGGAAATTTTCAAGTGCCCCTCCAGGCCAACTGGACATTCACCACCGAGGTGAATTCCCCCACCGCTGTGCGCGGCACCATCAGCCGCACCACCCGCGATGATCGAAGCAGCACGCTGCTGATTGAGCGCACCGGCGAAAACATCGGCTGGGGCCGCACCTCGATCAACCAGCGCATCGACGCCGACATCGCTGGCGCAATCGACGTGCGTATGCGCATCGTCTTCGCCATTCTCGACCAGCAGCTGGCCATCTGCGGCAGCGAAGGCACCGAGTGCCCGCTCATGGTGCGCATCGACTACGTCGCCAAAGACGGCCGCGACGACTTCTGGCTGCAGGGCTTCTACGCCAAAGGCGATCCCTCTATCGTCAAACTGCCCGACTACGTGCGCTCCAACTTCCGCGGCAATCACATCGCCAAACCGCTCGGCGTGCAACAGATCTTCGAATCCGAAAACCTGCACACCCTTCTCGGCGCACCGCGCATCATCCGTTCGATCACTCTCTACGCGGAAGGACACGCCCTCCGCACACGCATCGATGAAGTGGAGATGATGATCGTGACGAGCAGATAGTAGAAATAGTCGATAGTGATAGTCGATAGTGATAGTCGATAGTCGATAGTCGATAGTGGAGTGTCGCCAGCCGATCGCGTACAGCCTGCGCTCAGTCCCCGAACTCGGACGATCCGACTATCACTATCACTATTCACTATCCACTATCCACTATCCACTATCACCACTCACTCCACTCCCCCAGCTACCCACATTCCCATTCGACGCCTATACTCCTCCATGCCATGACCAAAATTACCTTCATCGGCGCGGGAAGTCTCGGCTTCACCCGTGGGCTCGTGCGTGATCTCCTTTCGTTTCCTCTCCTGCAGGATGCGACCATCACCCTGATGGACATCGATCAGGAGCGGCTCGATTTCGCCTATGCCGCCTCGAAGCGCATCATCGAGATGGGCAACTATCCGGCCAAGCTCGAAGCGACGCGCGACCGCGCCGCTGCGCTCAAGGGCGCCGACGCCGTCGTCGTGACGATCCTGGCGAACGGCGTCGACATCTGGCGCCACGACATCGAGATCCCGAAGAATTACGGCGTGGACACCAACATCGGCGACACTCGCGGCCCGAGCGGCATCTTCCGCGCCCTGCGCACCATCCCGGTGATGGTCGACATCATCAAGGACATGGAAAAGCATTGCCCCAACGCGGTAATGCTGAACTACACCAATCCGATGGTGCTGCTCTGCCGCGCCATGCAGCGCTCCAGCCACATCCCGCTGGTCGGGCTGTGCCACAGCGTGCAGGGCACCGCCGAAATGCTCGCCGAATGGATCGGCGCGCCGATGAACGAGATCACCTACACCTGCGCCGGCATCAACCACCAGGCCTGGTTCCTCAAATACGAATGGAACCACAAGGACGCCTACCCGCTCATCCGCGCCGCCGTCGAAAAGCCGGAGATCTACCAGAAGGAAATCGTCCGCAATGAGATGTTCCTCCACCTCGATCATTACGTCACCGAGTCGAGCGGCCACAACAGCGAATACAACGCATGGTTCCGCAAGCGCCCGGACCTGATCGAAAAGTACTGCATCCACGGCACCAACTGGAACCCCGGCGAATACGCCTACATCATCAACCGCTACCTCGAGCGCGAGGGCGCCTGGCGCGACGAAGCCAAGCAGTGGCTCGCCAAAGATGAACCAATCAGCCTGCAGCGCGGCCACGAATACGCCGCCTACATCATGAACGCACTCAAGGGCGGCGACACGTTCACCTTCAACGGCAACGTCCGCAACACCAGCCTGATCACCAATCTGCCCAAAGACGCCTGCGTCGAGGTGCCGGTCTATGTCGACCGCAACGGCTTCCGCCCAGTGCACATCGGCGACCTGCCGCCTCAGCTGGTCGCGCTCAATCACCTCAATTCAACGATCGAAGAAATGACCGTCGAAGGCTGCCTGACCGGCGACCCGCGCATGATCTTCCAGGCCATCCTGCACGATCCACTCACCGCCGCCGTGTGCTCCATGGCTGAGATCAAGTCGATGGTCAACGAAATGTTCAAGAAGAACGAACACCTGCTGCCGACGTTCAAGCATTTCTCGGTGTAGACGATTTGGATTTCAGATTTCGTAACTACTCAGGCCATCCATGGTTCCAACGCGGAACGCGGGAAATACTGAGTTAGGCCTGAGTAGTTACCAGATTTCAGATTTCAGATTTCAGATTTCAGATTGAGGCACATAGATGCACACGAGATAATCCGAGACCCCAAATCCAAAATCTGAAATCTGAAATCGAAGATGCCCTCCCGCCGTCTTACCACCCCCCTGCTCCTCGCCCTGGCACTCGCGCTGGCGGCTGTGCTCACCATCCTCGCGCCCAGCGTCCAGCTCGCCGAAGGTACGCCGTTTGCCTTCGCCATGCGGCAGATGCAGACCGGCGCAGCGCCCAATCTTGGCGGCGGCGATTTCATCGTGGCCCTGCTGCGCGCCCTGCTGGCGCTGGCAATCCTGGCTGCGCCAATCTACATAGTGCTCTCACTTCTCACGAAGGACGGCCGTCAGCGGCTGATCTCACACGCCATCGCCGTGGCCCTGCTAATCCTGCTGCTACAAGGCATCCAGAGGTTGAATCCGACAATACCGGACGCGACGCAGCAAGTCGGGAACGCGATGCCAGAAGCGCCCGTCGCCTCCGGGACGCCGGTCCCAGAGGCTGTGTTCGACCAAACCGTGAGCGAGGACGCAGTCACCACCGCCACAATCATCGTCGCGCTGCTGCTGGCTCTGACCGCGCTCGGCATCACAGCAGCAGTGCTGCGCCGCAAACCACCGCCGCCCAGTCCGCTCGACGACCTCGCCGGTGACGCGCAGCAGGCCATCGATGCGCTGCATGCCGGTGACGCCCTCGAAGAAACCATTCAGCGCTGCTATCGCAATATGTGCGACGTAATCCAGCGCGAGCGACAAATTCAACGCGCCGCCGCCGTCACGCCGCACGAGTTCGAGGAAAGCCTGGTGCAGGCCGGCCTGCCCCGCGCAGCCGTGCACACGCTCACGAACCTGTTCGAACGCATCCGCTATGGCAACCAACCCGCCGGCGACGCCGAACAAGCCGAAGCGATCGAATCACTGTCCGCCATCGTCGCCGCCTGCGCCGCCGGCACACGGAGACGCGCATGACGACCGTTCAAACCGGCAACCTGAAAATTCGCCTGCTGGCTGTCGCCGGGGTGCTTCTGCTCACCGCCACACTCACATGGCTCCTGCGCGAAACGGTGCGTGACGTCGTCGTTCGGCCGATCACATACCTGCTCTGGCTTGGCAGCCTTTTCCTGCGCAGCGTGCCCGAACAAATCCTGCTTGCCGCACTCATCCTCGCCGGCGCCTGCGTCGCCCTGCGCAGCCTCACCTCCCGCCCGCCCATCGCGCCCGCATCATCCGCCGCCGTCGAACCACGCCGCGCCGAGGAATCACGCCTGCGCTTCTGGCAAAGTCAGTTCCGCTACGCACCCGGCAGCGACTTCGCCGCCGAAAAGCTTGCCGCTGAACTGCGCAGCCTCCTCCTCAACATGCTCGAACATCAGGAGCGCATGAGCCGCGACCAAGTCCTCCAGTCCGCCGCCGCCGGCGAGCTCGAACTGCCCGCTCCTGTCCGCACTCTGCTGCTGCAACAGCAGCGCTGGAAACCCAGCGCCACACTCGCTGTTGCCGATCTGCTGCCGCGCCTCAACAGCATCCTGCGCGCCCTGCTGCGTCTGCCCATCGACGAAGCGCCCTCGCCCTTCGAGAAAGAGCTCGCAGCCATCGTCGAATGGATCGAGGAAAGAAACGGGATCGGAGAGACGAACCCGCTATCAGCGGGCACCTATCAGGGAGAAAAATCATGATGCAAATCAATACAGTCGCCGAAATCAGCGCCAAAGTCGTCTCAGAAGTCGAACGTGCCGTCGTCGGCAAGCGCAGCGCTCTCGAAATGATGATGGCCGCCTTCCTCACCAGCGGCGGCCATGTGCTGCTCGAGGATTACCCCGGCCTCGCCAAGACGCT
>CAXNFZ010000171.1:0-6352 GCA_964201495.1 Chloroflexota bacterium
TGAGCATGTGCGTCATGCGCCGTTGCTTCTTGCCGTCGCAGACGGCATGGGCGGTGAAGAGGCCGGCGAAGTTGCCAGCCGCATCGCCGTCGAGCGACTCTGTAAGGAAACACAGCGGCTCTACGACACTGGCAATGTTCCAGACGAAGGACGCATCCCCGATATCGTTGCGAGCATTAACGATGCCGTCGCAGACGAAGCCCAGCGCCGGGGCCACGCCATGGGCACTACCCTGGTTTTCGCATTGCTGCACGAAGGGCGCGCATTCCTCGCAAACATCGGAGACAGCCGCATCTACCTCTGGCGTAACAATGCCCCCAACCTCGTTCGTCTCGTCAAGGACCATTCGCTCGTGCAGGATTTTGTTGACCGCGGATACATCGACGATGTAGACCGCTACACTCATCCACGCCGCAATCTGATCACACGCTCACTCGGCGACTCCAACACCGGCGTCTCGGATGACAACCCGGTGCTCAATCTGCAGCAGGGCGACTGGCTGCTGCTTTGCTCAGACGGCCTGTGGGAAATGGTGCGCGATGACGCCATCCTCACCGTGCTTCGCCGCAGCAGCAGCACACAAGCTGCCTGCGATGAACTTGTCGCCCTCGCGAATCGCAACGGAGGCGAAGACAACATCACCGTCGCTGCCGTGCGCGTTCACTGAGCGAACTCCTCGGCACCCTGCACCGAGCAATGCGCCTGAACAGCACGCAGCTAGTCTTGATGCGCGTCCAGCCACAGCAGCGCCATCGCGAAGGACTGCGACCACGACAACAAACCGCATTCGCCGCGCAGCAGCGCCCCGCGCAATTCTTCCCGCGGCATCAGCAGCATGTGCATCTCTTCAAGATCATCTCGGTCAACGTCGCTCACGCGCTTCGCACCCCGCGCCAAATACGTATACGCTGCACCACAGCCCCGATTGCCGTCGACCGGATATCTTCCAAACGCAATCCATTCCTCCGCCGCATAGCCGGTCTCTTCCAACAGCTCACGCTTCGCAGCTTCCAACGGATCCTCGCCCGATTCGATATACCCGCCGCACAACGAAAGCGTCGGCCCGTCCGTGGCGTACTTCACCTGTCGAAAACAAACGAAGTCTCCTGCCTCGGTCACCGCTGCCACATTCACAAAATCCGGCGTGATCACCCAGGTCCAATCAGGAATCACTCGCCCATTCGGAAGTTCGACTTCGTGCTGCTCGACCGTCAGCCACTTCGCACGCTGCAGCAGCACCTCACGGCTGCGGGTTTTCCAAGGTTGCATGGGCGGATTATCAGCGGTGTTCACGAGGTGCATCCGCCGGGATGCATCCACAGTTTGGGGCAGAGATCGCGGAGAGTGCGGAAGACGCAGAACTTCGCGCGGAGACGCGGAGATGCGGGCTTTTTGGGGAATCGGCGGTGATCTGACAAAAAGCCTCTTCCTTCGCGTTCTTCGCGGCTTCGCGTGAGAAAAAATCTGCGGACGCACTCTATATTCAGGCCGTCAGATCTCCGCCGTCCGTCGTCCGGCATCCGTCGTCGTCAACAGAATCATCGGCACCACTGCGCACAGCAACAGCAGCAGCGCCGCAGGGGCGGCCTGTGTGTATACGCTCTCGCTGGCAGCAGCCCAGATGCGCACGGGCAGCGTGTCAAAACCCGGCGGCCGCAGCAGCACCGCCGTCGGCAGGTCCTTCAGCGCAGACACAAACGCCAGCATCCAGCTGGCTGCGATGCCGGGCCGCACGATCGGCAGCGTGACCCGCCACAACACCTGCCAGCTGCGCGCGCCGAGCGAACACGCCGTCTCTTCCGCAATCACCGGCGCCGTGCGCAATACTCCTTCGCTCGTCGCAAGCGCCTGCGGAAGTTGTCGCAGCGCCAGCCCGAACATCAGCACGGTCACTCCTCCATACAGCAGCGGCAACGCCTGACTAAACAACAGGATCGACGCCAGGCCGATCAAAATTCCTGGCAATGCGCTCGGGCTGCGCGCAATCGTCATCAGTATCGATGTGAAACGACCCGGCGCGCGCACAACCAGCCATGCAGGCGCAATGGCCAGCGCGACCGCCGCCGTCGCTGCCACGCCAGCCGCAAACAGGCTGTTCAACGCGTGTCGCCACAGCGTGTCCGAGCCGACGCTCCAGATCCGATCAACTGTCGTCGGCGCCATCCATCCGCTCAGCGACAAATATCCCAGCACCGCCACCGGCACCCCCAGCGCCGCCGCCGCCACAACACACGCCGCACCAAATGCCAGCGGCCGTGCACGCCCCAGCGCAAATGGCCGCGACGGATGCTCCACATCTCCTACCAGCCGCCGCCCGCGTCGTGCCAGCTTCGCCTCTCCGATCAACAGCGGCACCGTCAGCACCACCAGCACCAGACTCAACGCCGCAGCCGCCGAACGGTCAACCTGCCCGGCAAACTGGCTGTAAATCGCAACGGTGAATGTGCGATAGCGCAGCATCGATACCGCACCGAAATCGCTCAACGCATACAGCGCCACGAGCAGCATGCCCGCCAGCACAGACGGCGCGATGCACGGCAGCGTCACGCGCCAGAACGCCTGCCACCGACTGGCGCCGAGCATGCGCGCTGATTCTTCCAACACTGCATCGCTGCCGCGCAGCGCTGCCGATGCCGGCAGAAATACGTACGGATACACGCACAACGCCGTCACCACCGCAGCACCGCCGAGCGAATACACGTCCACCACAGGCAGGACTCCCGCCTGCGCACCCGTGGCCGCCATGTACATCTGCTCGATGATGCCGCCCCGCCTCAGCAGGAGAATTGCGCACACCGCGCCTACATACGCCGGCATCGCCAGCGGCACGGCCAGCAGCCAGCGCCAGACACGCCGGCCCGGCAAATCAGTGCGTTCAACCAGCCACGCCATCCCGAGTCCAATTGCCGTGGCGATGCTCATCGTCGCCGCTGCATATTTCGCGCTGGCCAAGATCAGGCCGGACAACTGGCCGTTCCACAGGTTGATCCACGTCGCTGGAGGCGCCTGCACCGCGCGAAAACCAATGTAGAAAAACGGCACCACGGCGATTGCCGCTGCGATCGCCGCGATGACGCGGAAGCCGTTGCCAAGTCCCACGTTACGGAAGCCCAGCCTGCTGCGCCATCGCGCGCGTCGGCCCCAGGTCGTCGTACATCGCCTTCATCGTCACGTCCGCGCGCTTCAACCCATCAAGTGGTTCGACGCCCTTCGCCAGCGCCACTCCCGGCACGACCGGATACTCAAAATTCGCTTCGGCGAACACGCGCTGCCCTTCAGCCGACAACAGGAAATCCACGAAAATTCGCGCAGCCGATTCATTCTTCGTGCCCTTGATGATGCCGGCATTGGTGCTGTTCACGATCAGCCCGGCCTCTTTCATATCGGGGTAAATCATGCCGACCGGCGCGCCTTCGGCCTTCGACAGGTAATAGTAGTAGTGGTTCACCCACCCAAGCTTAAGTTCGCCTGCGCCGACCGCCTTGCGCACTTCGGTATGACCGCCGAAGAATTTCGTGCCGTTGGCGACCAGCGCCTGCACGAATTCACTCGTCTTCGCCTCGCCAAAAACACTCCGCATCACGGCGAGGTTGGCCATCAACGCGCCATTCGTGCTGTCGGCGCTGCCCACCTGATCCTTCCATTTCGGATCGGTCAGCTCGAACACGCTCTGCGGCACTTCCTCCGGCTTCACCAGATTCGTGTTGTACATGATCACGCGCGGCCGCAGCGTCAGCGCTGCCCACGCACCGTCCTCCGCGCGATACTCCAGCGGCACCGCCGCCACAACTTTCGACGGGTTTGGCTGAAACACGCCCTTGCTCGCCAGATCGACCATGTTGAGCACGTCCGAATTCACCAGCACGTCTGCCTGCGGATTTGCCGCCTCTTCGAGCAGACGCGCCGCAAGATGGCCATTCGAGCCGCTCAGCAGCGTGACTTTAATTTCCGGATGCGTCTTGTTGAATGCATCGACGACCGGCTTGAACAACGCCTCACTGCGCGAGGTATACACGACGACGGCAGCAGGAGCCGATGCAGCACTGCAGGCCGATGCGATGAGCGCCCCGGCTGCCGCTGCGGCTGCGATGCGAAGGTTTCTACGATTCATACGGGAGAGAAGGATACGAAACGCACACGCATCCTGCAACCCCAAGCGTTATCTTCAGAATTCATGCGCTGCACAACGTAGGCGTTAACCAGCGTTAACGTGATCATTGGCCGCCCTTCGATTTTTAGCGCGCCCAGCCGTCAAAAATGGTGCATCTGCCGTTGGGAGTGAATGCATTTCTCACGCGAAGAACGCAAAGAACGCAAAGAACGCAAAAATGTCTGAATTCCGTCGCCGAAGAATCTTCCTCAGGCAAAGGTGCGTAAAAACCATAAAAAGCCTTTTCCTTCGCGGCTTTGCGGCTTCGCGGCTTCGCGTGAGAAAAATCTGCTGTTGAAATTCGCCCCAAACACCGGATGCACCCTCGGCCGTAGAATTTGGCCATGCCCGACCTCTTCGACCAGGCCGCTGAGACGCTTGCAGGCACGGAAGCGCCGCTGGCAGCGCGAATGCGACCGCGCACACTCGATGAATTCGTCGGACAAGAGGACATCGTCGGCCCTGGCAGGCTTCTGCGACGCGCAGTGGAAGCCGATCGGCTGTTCTCTTCGATTCTGCTGTGGGGGCCACCCGGGGCTGGCAAGACCACGCTCGCACGCATCATCGCCAACCGCACGCGCAGCCATTTCGAAACGCTCAACGCAGTCATGGCCGGCATCGCCGACATTCGGCGCGTTGTCGCCGAAGCACGTGAACGCCGCAAGCTGTATCACCAGCGCACCACCCTGCTCGTCGATGAAATCCACCGCTTCAACAAAAGCCAGCAGGACGCTCTGTTGCCGCACGTCGAAGACGGCACGCTCACGCTCATCGGCGCCACCACCGAGAATCCATATTTCGAAGTCAACCAGGCGCTGATCTCGCGGTCGCGGCTTTTTCAGCTCCGCCCGTTGAACGAGTCGCACGTCGCTGAACTGATGCGCCGTGCCCTCGCCGACGTCGAGCGCGGATACGGCGCGCGTCGCGTGCGCATCGACGACGCCGCACTCGCCCACATCGCTCACATCGCCGGCGGCGATGCGCGCAACGCGCTCAACGCACTCGAACTGGCCGTCGAGTCCACCCCACAGGACGCACACGGCGTCGTGCACATCGACCTGGCCGTGGCGCAGGATTCGATTCAGAAGCGCGCCGTGCTCTACGACAAAGAGGGTGACGCGCACTACGACACGATCAGCGCATTCATCAAGAGCGTGCGCGGCAGCGACCCCGATGCGGCGCTCTACTGGCTGGCGAAGATGCTCTACGCCGGCGAAGATCCGCGCTTCGTCATTCGCCGCCTGCTGATCCTCGCCGGCGAAGATGTCGGCATGGCCGACCCGCAGGGGCTCGTCGTCACTGCAGCAGCTGCGCAGGCATTCGAATGGATGGGCATGCCCGAAGGCATGTACCCGATTGTGACGGCGACGCTGTACCTCGCTACCGCACCGAAAAGCAACAGCGCCGGCGGATACTTCCGCGCACGCGCACAGATCGAGCGCGAAGGCGCCGGTGAAGTGCCCGACCATCTCAAAGACGCCAACCGCGACGCGCGCGGCCTCGGGCATGGCGCCGGTTACGCTTATCCGCACGATTTTGACGGGCACTGGACGCCCCAGAATTACCTGCCGAAGGAAATCGCTGGCATGAGCTTCTACGCACCGACGCACGAAGGCCACGAACAGGACGTGAGTCAACGGCTCGAACGCTGGCGTGACGCACAGCGCCGCGCCCTCGGCGTCGCCAGCCGCGAAGGTCCGCAGCTCACCCAGGCCGAGATCGAACGAATGAAGCGGGAACGGTGAGTTGCACGATTACTCCCGCAATACATTCCTCTGTATTCGCAATTCGCAACTACTCAGGCCAGCCAGTTTTCCAACGCGAAACACGCTATTCCTTCCCCCTTCGGGGGAAGGAATAGCGTGTTTCGCAGAAAATACTGATTTAGGCCTGAGTAGTTACACTGCATCACACCCCAGAAAACGAACGTGAGTTCCTGATTCGTACATCGCTGCTGCCATACCTGAGTGCTTCGCTGTGCCAAAAACTCAGTACCTGTGGATCAAGCGAGTGCAGAACTATGATCATGTGCATCGCCGAACACAGTAGTCTGATCATCGCGTCTGCGACGCCGACACAGGCAGTTTGCCATCGGGCGCATCCACTCTTTCAATACCATTCCTCCAACATCCTCAACATTTTCAACATTTTCAACATTTTCAAAAAATGGCGTAAACACGCGAGAAAATGCTGTACGCGCCG
>CAXNFZ010000172.1:0-6339 GCA_964201495.1 Chloroflexota bacterium
GAGGCTGCGGGTTGATTCCGCGCCTCCGGCGCTCATGCCGGACGAAAAAGTGCCTGAAGCGCGCCCACATCCCCAGCCCGGACCACTGGGTCCGGGCGCGGCCTGGGCAAATTCAACGGGGACGCGACGTAGTCGCGACCAGACCGAAATTCCGTCTAAGGTGGCAAGTCACGTTAACTACTCAGGCCTAAATCAGTATTTCCCGCGTTTCGCGTTGGAAAAATGGATGGCCTGAGTAGTTACTTTTTTAGAGCCTGGAAAGAAAACAGTGATGTTGATGAACAAGAGCAAAGGCGTTCTTACCCTGATCTACGGGAAGCCGGAATATGCGCGTCAGGCGGTGAACCTGGCGCGTTCGATTCGCCTGCGCGATCCGAACCTGCCGCTGGCAGTGGCGACCGATCTTGATCCTGCTTTGTTCGAGGGGATGTATGACCATGTGATTCCCTGGGAATTCAAGGAATGGACGGGCTGGCTTGCGAAGCTGGACGGGTGTGCGATGACGCCGTTCGACGTCACGCTGTATCTGGATTCCGACATGCTGGTGTTCGAATCGCTCGAGAAAATTTTTACTCATTTCGAGGGCAGCGAATTCGGTGTGATCGGCCATGATGCGACGAACGTTGTTTGGTTCAAGTCGATGGAGAAAATTCGGCGGTTGGTTCCATCCGAGACGTACCCGATCTTTAACGGCGGTCTCTATAATTTTGTGAAGGGCGAGACTGCTGAGAAGGTGTTTCGAAATGCGAAGGCGCTGCACGCGCACTATGACGAGCTGCAGCTAAAGCGGAATCGGCGGATGGACTGCGACCAGGCGCTCGTCAGTCTGGCGATGGCGCAGGCGGGGCTGCATGCTGCGCCGATCGTGGCGGATGGTTCGCGCGTCGATGCAATCTGGCCGAACGGAATGCCCGTCGAGACTGATGTGATTGCAGGCACGTGTTATCAGATCGAAAGTGGTGTTCGCGTGCGCCGTGGAATTTTGCATTACTACGGCGACGCGATGTCGAGCTACAACTATGTGCGAGAGGAAATGCGACTGCGTGCGGCGTTTGAAAATTCAGAACGCAAGGTGCACTTTGATGCGCTGATCCGACTTCGTGCATTGTTTGCCTGGCTGATGACGCCGCCGCGCGGCATTCGAAAACTGCGTGCACCCATCGAGAGACGGCTGCGATCCATGCGCCAGGGTTGAGCAACTGAAAATGAATATTGGCAAAGGCGTTTTGACGATCGCGCACGGGCAGTCGCGTTTTGCGCGTCAGGCGGTGAACCTGGCCCGTTCGATTCGTCTGCGTGATCCGAACCTGCCGCTTGCGGTGGTGACCGACCTGCCTGCGGCGCTCTTCGAGGGGATGTACGATCACGTGATCCCGTGGAATTTTGTCGGCCGATCGGGACTCGTCAGCAAGCTCGATGCGTACGAAATGTCGCCGTTCGATGTGACGCTGTTTCTCGATACTGACATTTTGATGTTTACTTCGCTGCAGCCTGTATTCGAACATTTCGCGGGAGATGAGTTCAGTGTGATCGGCCAGTTGCAGGCGGAGACGGGCTGGTTCGAATCGACTGCGTTGATGCATGAGGAATTTGCAGTCGAGGCATTTCCGAGATTCGTCGGCGGTTTGTATTATTTCGTGAAGAGCGAGACGGCCGCGGGAGTTTTCCGGGAAGCGCATGCGATTCATCTGCGCTACGATGAACTGCGAATCAAGCTTCATGAAGGGATGAGGAATGACGAGCCGATTTTCTCCGTCGCGATGGCTCGAACAGGGATGCTTGCGCGAAAAGCGCGTACGCCGGGGTTGTTAATCAACCCGACGTGGTGGCCAGTGCGGTCAGCAGACATCGACGTAATTGCCGGCCGCTGCGATCAGTTCGAAAACAAAAAAATTCTGCGGCGGGCGATGATGCACTTCTACGACGGCAGGACGCATTCGTATTTTTATATTCGAGAGGTTTTGCGATTGAAGGCAGCATTTCGCAATGCCGATCGCACTGTGCGGATGGAAGGTCTGATTCGATTGTGTGCTGTGGTTCTGTGGCTGTGTGCGCCGCCGCGGATCGTTTGGAAGATGCACAGATTCATTAAGAAAGGGCTGCGAAAGCTGATGCGGTGAATTTTCGACTGGTTCATCGGGGCCGCAGTGCTGCGTGCTGCAGCCGATGCTGCATCGCGTAGCCGGTGGCTTCGATGCCGTTCGTGCGGCGTATGTCGGCGGCGGCGCGGCGTCCGCGCGCGGCGGCTTCGTCGTGATGTGTGAACACCTGCTGCATCTGTGCTGCGGCGTGTTGAACATCCGCTTCCGCCCAGAAGTCGCCGGCTGCGTACGGACCGTGGCTGCGATCGAGTTGAACGAGCTCGAACCCGACGAGGTATGAATTCGACGGCGTCATGTAATCCAGATTGCTCGAGTATGCGGTGGCGATGCAGGGCTTGCCGAAGTACATCGCTTCGGCCATCGTCAGACCGAAGCCTTCGCAGCGATGCAGGGACACGTAGGCGTCGCATGCGTTCATCAACGCGCTGGTTTTGGCGCGATCGTATCGATGATCGATCAGCACGCCGCCGACGGCGTCGAGTTCGGCGAGGGGCGCGTCGAGCTCGTGTTCCGACAAATCGTACAGATGTGGTTTGCGGCGCGCGAGATCGAGGTTGTTCAGTTTGAGCACCAGCAGCGGGCCATTGCGTCCCGGTGCACCGAAGGCAAGCCGAAACGCACGAATCAGCGCGCGTGGATTCTTGCGTTCGAGGATGCTGCATGCGTCGCACATGAACAGAAAGACGAATCGGTCGTCGGGCAGGCCGAAGTGCGCGCGTGTGAGTGTGGCGGGCATGGCCGGGGCGACAGTCGTCGGAATGTGTACGACGGGGATGGGCGACACAGCAGCAAGCGCCGACTGCGTGTAGCGGCTGCCGACCCAGACCTCGTCATAGAGCGCGAACGCACCGTACCATTCGCGAGGAAAGGACGGCATTTCCCATGACCAGTGGCCGATATTGATGCGGCCGGCGAAGAAGCTTTTTCCGAGCGTGTCGTAGATCTTGCGCGTGTTGGCCGCATTCACGTGCACGAGATTGATCTTCGTCTGAAAATTGCCGGGCGTATTTTTCGGTACGTCCGTGGAAGCGAGCGTCGGCATCGTCTCGATGTCGGTGCAGCGGATCGGTTGCCCAGCGTGCTGAAGGGCGGCGAGGGTGCTGCGCGCGACTTCACCGACGCCGGTTGCTGCGCTGAGGTGGCCGACAAGGTGCACTGGTGGTGCGGGCGGCAGCGGATCCGGCAATGAACGCGACAGGCGTGATCGCATCGGATTCGTGAGGCGGTCCGTCAGACGCCGGAGGCGCGGAAGGAAATCAGTCATTTTTTCGGGTGCAGAATTCTCACAAAAATGCTGCGCCGGTGTGCGCAGGTGCGGCGCTATGTCGTGCGTGCAGCCTGCGATCGTCCGAGCCTGAAATCATGCACACTGCAGCCAGAAGGTAACTACTCAGGCCTAAATCAATATTTCCCGCGAAACGCGCTATTCCTTCCCCCTTCGGGGGAAGGAATAGCGCGTTTCGCGTTGGAAAAATGGATGGCCTGAGTAGTTACGCCAGAAGACGATTGCCATGCCGCCGGTTTTAGGCGCGTGCATGAAGAACACCGGCGGAGTTTCGATTCGGAAACACGTTTCAAGGTCTTTGAATTGCGCCAGCCTTCGGTGTGATTCGTATGCTGTTGAGTTCGATTTTCGCGTCCCAGCGGCCGTCACGTTCGATGCGTGCGAGCACGTCGCTGAGTACTGGATAGCCGTTCTGTTCACAGACGTCGGGCATGAACAGGTGTGCATCGTCGACGATGATCACGTGGCCGAGAAAAGGCGCTGCGAAGATATGCTCCAGTTCGATGAGGATCGGCGTCACCGTTTCGCCGGGGCGCGGCTGTCCGGGCGGCGAGTGTGCATCGATCCAGAACAGCGCCGGCTGGCGCAGCTCGGCGATGATCTGCGGCAGCAGCACGGCGCTGTCGCCAAGGTACAGATGAATTTTGGGGCTTGATCGAAAGCGTTGGTGTGCTGTTTCGTAGACGTCCGGCAGCAGTTCGATGCTGTGCAATGCGTCGAACTTGCCGTACAAGGCGGCGAGTGTGTCGCCGCGTCGTGTGCCGGTCTCGATCAGCGTGCGCAGGCCGTGCTCTGCCGCAAAGCGTTCGAGCACCGCGTGCTTCACGATGGGCGGCATGGGATGTGGCGAGCCGGCTGCGAGCCAGCGCGCCAGCCGTCGCGCTTCGATCAGCGGGTCGACCGGGGGGCGCACGCGGTTGATGAACGCGAGAGCGATGCGGCGGAGCGCTTTTTTCATGATTTGGCTATGCCAGCAGCTTGTTGCCCTGGTTGTCCTGCGGAGCGTCGCCTGGTTTCAGGGGCGGGATCGGCTGCAGAATTTTGCGCTGGCTCGGCGTGACGCGCGCGAGAAGATCGTCGGAATACACATAGCCGAAGCGCGTCGTCGCCCATAGCGGGCCGTAGCGATAGATCGTAACGCGGCGCTCGCCGTTCGTATTCGTGCGGCTGCTGCCGCCGTGCATGACGCCGTCGCAGAAGATCAGCACGTCGCCTTTGTTCATGTAGACCGGCACAGCGCCCTCGAGATGATCCATGCGATCGCCTGCGCCGTAATTGCCGGCATGCGGGTGCGGGAAATTCGACTTGTGACTGCCGGGAATGACCATCGTCGGGCCGTCGCCGGGGCCGATGTCCGTCCATGCGACGATGACGTTGCACTGACCGACGCGGAACACGCCGTCTTTGTAGTGATATGCGCCGCGCAGCGCACCCTGGTGGCCGCCGGAGTGCACCGGATGATGGCCGCCGGCGCGCCGCACGGAGATGATGCATTCGTCGACGAACAGCCCCTGCACGTACGACTTTTCTTCGCCGCACCAGTGGCGCAGATGTTCGATGTAGCCCGGATGATCCAGCAGCGCCTCGAACGGCTGGCCCACCTCCACACAGTTGTGCAGCTCGAGGCCTGTGTCTTTCGTATAGTCGCGTCGCTGCGCGTTGCCGTGCCACTGGCCAAACTCCAGCGACGGAAGCGCGTCGATGGCGCCGTTCACGGCGTCGATCAGATCGGGTTCTATGGCGTTTTTCAGCACGACGAAACCGTTCAAGTCAAACATGAAATCGTCGAGGGCAGTGGGGGTTCGCGGTGTCATGGAGGGGGAGTGTAGCTGAGGAGAGGGGAGAGAGGAGAGGGGAGAGGGGAGAGAGGAGAGGGGAGAGAGGAGAGGAGTCATCGTTGTCACAGTACCCAGCTCTCTTTCCTTTCCCCTCTCTCCTTCATTCCTCTCTCCTTCATTCCTTTCTCCTTCATTCCTCTCTCCTTCATTCCCGCCTCTTCTTCATTTCCGTCAGCTGCGCGCGTTCATCGTCCGTCAGATCGTTTGGGGTGGTGACGAGGACGCGCAGGTAAAGATCACCCACGTCAGGGCTGTTGAGTTTTGGCATGCCGCGGCTGCGCAGGCGGATTAATCTGCCGGAAGATGATCCGGCGGGAATGCGCACGATGACGCGTCCGGCGAGCGTGTCGACCGGGAGTTCGCCACCCAGCATCGCGGTGAACGCGTCGACGGAAACGTCGCGCTGCAGATCATCGCCGCGCCATTCGTAGATCGGGTGCGGCGCCACTTCGACGACGAGATAGAGATCGCCTGCCTGCCCTTTGGCGTTGCGCCCGCCTTGTCCCTTGACGCGCACTTTTGTGCCGCTGCGCGCTCCGCGCGGGATTTTCACTTCGAAGTCGGGTTCGCCGCTGCGGCCCATGCGGCGCACTGCGCCGTGGAAGGCCTCCTCGAGGGTAATTTCGATGGCCTGCTCGAAATCGCGCGGGGTTTCGACGCGCTGGCTGCCGCCGCCGGAGCCGCGCGCAAAAACATTGCCGAGCAGGTCTTCGAACTCGTCGGAGTTCATCGACCCGCCTGCGCCGGCCCGTCCTGCGCCGAAAGGCGACCATTCCGCGCTGCGGCCGCGTCCCGGCCTGCCGCCGGGCTGAGCGCGCTGCGCGAACCCGGCACCGTGCTGATCGTACTGCCGGCGCTTGTCGGCGTCGCTCAGTACTTCGTAGGCTTCGTTGATCTCCTTGAACTTTTCCTCGGATTTTTTGTCACCTTTATTGGCATCCGGATGATGCTGCCGCGCAAGTTTGCGGAATGCTTTTTTGATCGCCTCCGCATCGGCTGTGCGGGGTACCCCCAGCGTTTTGTAGTAATTTTTATTTTCCACGTCGTCCATTCGCCTTTCAGTATCGCCCGATGCGCGCATATCATCGACAGAATCGACACCCGACCAAGAATA
>CAXNFZ010000173.1:0-6333 GCA_964201495.1 Chloroflexota bacterium
TTCGCCTCCCCCGCTTTGCGGGGGAGGCGAATCTGCCGGACAAAACTTATGGACAGGAACTTAGCAGCTGCAAGACGGCCTGTTCAACCCGACTGAGACCGAGCTGGGCGACTCCGTCGCGCCTGCTCATGATCTGCATGGCGCGCAGGACGCGGCGTGCGAATGCGGTATCGATCTGCTGCAGCAATGGCTGGATCGCCGGAAAATCCAGCGCGATGCGAATCAGCATGCTTTCTTTCAGCTTCTTCAACAAGTCGGCTAGCTCTTCTACTGCTTCGTCCACCCGCTGCATCTGCTGCAGTCGCAGCACATGGAGCATGTGCACCAACAGGCCCATTCGAAGCAGGCCATTTTTTTGCAGCTGCGTGCGAAATTTCCGCAGCATCGGTTCGACCGCGTCACTCGCTTCACCGGAAAGCACCTCACCGGCCAGGATCGATAGCGTGATCGAATACGGCGAACTCTCCGCAATGTCGCTGATCGAAAGCGACAACGCCCGCATCGTGTCTCGACATCGCTGTGGAAAGCCGAGACGAAAATCGCGCAAGATGCGCAGGTAGGCCGTGCTGGCGAAGGTGAGCGTCTTCGACTTAGACACCGCCTCGGCCCATTCACTGAAATCGACGATGGGATCGATGTCGACAGTCTCGCCCAGGGCGATCTCGCATAGCTGCGCGCGAATGCGCAGGTGGTAGAGCGAAAACGCGCGCGTCTGATCATCCTGCAGCAGCTGCTCCGCCCGGCGCAGCCGATCCAATCCCTCGCGCACCGCACCTGAAAAATAAAGCTCTTCACCATACGTCCACAGCGTCACGATGCCGAAGTTGCTGCGGCTCCATCCCTTCTCTTCCATGTACGCCACGGCGTGCCTGCTGGATGCCAGCACACCCTGCGTGTCGGCGGCGCGACGCCGCACGAGCAATTCGAGCGCATACGTTTCGATGCGGCCGCGCACGAACCCGATGCGCTCGAAGATACGCGCCGCTCTGTTCAAGTTTCGCAGGCGCGACTCGAGCGTCCGCGCTTCTCCGTAGGTCACGTACGCATCGCCCAGGGAGAGGTAGGCGCTCGCCAGCCCATTCGGATCCATGTGCAGCGCGGCCGCCGACCGTAAAATCCGGATGGCGTCTTCGAAACGCCCGTCTCCGACCGCGCTGTTGCTTTCCAGCGCAGCCAGCTCGGCGCGCAGTTCGTCCGCAGGCTCGGCGCCGTCAATTGCTGCCGCCTCGATCGCCTCGCGCGCACTTTGAATCACCGCAGTCAGATCCTTGTTCTCCATGTGATACGCCGTCCACGCCGCGTCCAGCGCCAGCCGCGGTCGCACCTGCAGCGCCGCCGGAGACAGGTACGACAGCCAGCGCTGCACCGCCGTCAGCTCCGCCGTCAGCTCCGCCGTCAGCTCCGCCTGCAGCAGCGCCGGCCGGCACGCTCGTTCGATCAGCTCGGCCACCAGGAATTGATTCTCGTCGCGCTGTGGCTGCGAAGCCGTCTTGGCGTCGTCCGCATCGAGCAGCAGCGCCAGTGCTTCGTCCACTTCGCCATGCCGCGCCAGCCATTCCGCCGCGCGCCGCCGGATCTGGGTGACGCGGTCGGACGGCACGGCACGGCTCATTCGGCTGAACAAATAATCACGCAACACCGGGTGCACGCGAAAACGGCCATCGACTCCGCTCAGGGGTCTGCTGGCCACCTGCTGAATCAATCCACTCGTTGCGATCGCCGTCGTAAGCAACCTCCGCACGTCCTCGATCGGACGATCGAGCGCCGCCGCACACAAGCCCGCCGACAAATATGAAAGCAGAGAGGATTCGATCAGCAAGCTCTGCAGCTCTGCCGGCATCTGGCGCACGATTTCGCTCTCGAGGTAATCCCACAGGTTCGCCGCAGCCGCAGCGGCGTTGATATAGGAAGTCGATCCTGTGCGAGTCGCCGGAAGCGCCTGCGCGAGCAGATGCAGGCCGGCCGCCCAGCCCTGCGTGTGCGCCTCGAAATACTGCAGCGCCTCCGTCGGCAGCAGGTTCAACCGGCTCTGCTGCGCAAACTGCATGAATTCCGCATGGTCGAATGCCAGATCTTCGAAGCCGAGCTGCAACACTTTGCCGACGAGCTGCAAAAGGCTGATGTGCAGGCGCAGCCGAGTGCGCGACAGAAACACGAGATGCAGGTTGCTCGGAGCCTGGTCGATGCAGTACTGCAGGTGTGCCAGCCCCGCCTCGAAATCGATCAGATGCACGTCGTCGATTACCAGCACCACCGGGCGATTGCGGCGGGCAATTTCCGCGTACATCGTTTCCAGCACCTGCCGTGTGGTGAACACGCCGGCTCCGCCGAGGGTGAGCACTTCGCGCATTGCCGGCGCGAAGCCGGTGATTTCGCCGCCAATCAGATCCACCAGTCGCTCGGCCGTCGTCACCGTATGGTCGAGCGCGACGTACGCCACGTGCGGCGCCTGGGAATAACTGCGCAGCGCCCGCAGCCAAAGTGCCGCCATGGTCGTTTTCCCGAATCCGGCCGGCGCTGTCACCAATATCAAGCGATGACGCTGCCAGTCCGCCAGCGCCTGCAACAGGCGCTCGCGTGGGATCAAGGAGCTGTCGAGCGTTGCGAACCACGGCATGATGTGTAGTAAATATGGGGAGTGCGCAAAGCCCAATTGGTATCCGCGAAACACGCCATCGCCCGCCCCCTTCGGGGGCGGCGATGGCGTGTTTCGCGGGTTTCATCAATTAGATTTTGAGCACTCCCTTCATGCAATATCCTTAGTTTGGTGGTGGACAACCAGAACAATTACATCCGGCCGCAGAAGTATCGCAATTGCATGTCCGTTCACGTTCTTCTTATCTGGGCTTTGGCCGTGCCGCGCCCCGGATCGATGGTCCGGGCTGGGACTGCGACGCCGGCGCTCTTTCGCCCAGCATGAGCGCCGAAGGCGCGGTCCGCCCCGGCCAATCGGCCCGCAGCCTCGGAGAGGCAGCCGCATCCCAGCCCGGGGCGCAGCGCCGAAGGCGCGTCAGCCCCGGGCGACGCCGGCGCGCACTCTCTGGCGCCCCAGCTACGCCCCCAGCCCTTCGATGTGCTCCATTCGCTGCACAGCATGGCGCGCATCCAGGCGGATGGCGATCAGGTCAATGCGCCAGTCGCAGACGTCACGCGCAGCACTGTCGAGTTCGTAGATGAGATATGCCTCGGCGGCGGCGACCAGCGCGGCGTACTTGCGTGGGTCGATGCTCTCTTCAGGCTCGCCGAAAGCACCGCCGTGGCGCGTGCGCACTTCGACGAACAGCAGCCGCGATTCCTGCGATGCGACGATGTCGATTTCCCCGCGCACGCGGCTGCCGCGCGGCGGGCGCCAGTTGCGCACCAGTATTCTGCAGCCGCGCGCTTCGAGATGGCGCGCAGCAATGGCTTCGCCCCACGCGCCGATCTCCCTGCGCGTGACGCCGGCCATTACACTGCCTCTTCTTCTTCTTCCGGCGGCTGCGCCGTCTCGCGGCCGGTGATGTTCGCCGTGACCACCGCAGCGATCAATGTGATCATGCTGAGCGTCGCCACCAGCCCCGTCCGCAGATTCGCCTGCTCGCTCGACGACAGCATTACCGCAGCGACCACGTTGCCTCCCGCTGCGCCGAGGCCAATCCAGACTCCCATCACTGTGCCCACGATTCGCCCAAGCCGCGGATCCGTCAGCTCACGCGTCGCCTTGCGCGCACCCATCAGCGCAACCACGAACGCCGCAATCAGGTTTCCCCACCAGCCGGCGAAAAACGCCGCTCCCACCAGCCCAGCCTGCTTCTCCGGGATCAGAATCGTGCCGACGAAGCTCTGGAAACCCAGCGCTACAACTGCGCAGGTGACCAGCGCAATCAACAGATATCTCAGATGCAGCTTCGAAATCATGTCAGGTTGTCTTCGTTACGCCACCGAAGCGACGGTCGCGTGCAACATAGGATGCGATTGCCTTGCGCAGCTCGTTCTCATTGAAATCCGGCCAGTGCACATCCGTGATGTAGTACTCAGAATAAGCTCCCTGCCAAATCAAAAAGTTGCTCACGCGGTATTCCCCGCTCGTGCGCACGATCAAATCCGGGTCTGGAAGTTCACTCGTATACAAGTAGCGCCCGATCATCGTCTCGTCGACGCACTCCGGGTCGATGCCGGCTACGATCATCTGCTTGACGGCGTCGACGATTTCGGCACGGCCGCCGTAGTTCAACGCAATATTCAAAATCAGCCGCGTGTTGTTGCGTGTGTACTCGATCGCGTGCTGAATTTTCTTCTGCAGCATCGCCGGAATGCGGTCGATGCGGCCGATGTGCCGAATCTGCACCCCTTTCGCGTGCAGCTCGGCCAGCTCCCGATCGATCACGATCTCGAGCAGACGCATCAGTCCGTTCACCTCTTCCTCTGGTCGACGCCAGTTCTCCGTCGAGAACGCATAGAGCGTGACGACTTCGATTCCCTGCCGATCACACTCGCGCAGCACACAATGCAGATTGTCTGTGCCCGCCTTATGACCCGCCAGCCGCGGCAGATTGCGCTTGCGCGCCCAGCGGCCGTTGCCATCCATAATGATCGCCAAATGGCGAATGCCGTGCGCCGCGGCTGCCGGCGCCGCCGCTGGCGCGCTATGCGCTTTCAGCCCGGGGAGTGTGTGAGTCGCAGTTATCGTCATACAGGAATGCTGCACAGAGATACGGCTGACGCGCTAGATGTCCATCACCTCACGCTCTTTGCGCGCGCCATGTTCGTCCACACGCGCATTGAAGCGATGAGTAACCTTCTCAACCTCTTCTTTGCCGCGCTTGTGATCGTCTTCGCTGATCATGCCCTCGTCTTCCATTTCCTTAAGCATGTCCATTCCGTCGCGGCGATGATTGCGAATCGATACGCGTGCTTCTTCCATCCGCCGATGCACCAGCTTCACGATGTCACGGCGACGCTCCCCCGTCAGTGGCGGGATGTTCAAGCGAATCACCTTACCGTCGTTGTTCGGCGTCAGCTTCAGTTCAGAAACAGCAATCGCTTTCTCAATCAGCTTCAACGTTGCCGGATCGAAAGGCTTGATCATGATCACCTGCGCTTCCGGCACATTGATCAATGCCAGCTGCAACAGCGGCACGTCACTGCCGTAATACTCGACCGGCAGCTTCTCGACCAGCGCCGAGGATGCCCGCCCAGTGCGCAGCGCATGAAAATCCTGCTCCATCGATTCGATCGACTTTTCCATCGCCTTCTCGACGTCTTTGATCAGCCCTTTGATTTCGTCAGACATATACGATCCTTTTTACAGTAACGGAAAATGCCTGCCGATTGCCGCAGGCTACCTCGAAAATGCTATCACGGCTCGCCGGAGAGGTTTTGACAGTGCCCTCTCTCCCTCTCTCCCTCTCTCCCTACGAAATAATGGTGCCGACCTTTTCGCCCTTCACCGCGCGCAACAGGCTGTTTTCCTGCCACAGATCCAGCACCAGAATGGGCAGCTTGTTGTCCATGCACAACGTAATTGCCGTGCTGTCCATCACTCCCAGACCCTGATTCAACGCGTCGAGATACGTCAGCGAGGTGTAGCGCTGTGCGTCGGCGTTCTTGCGGGGGTCGGAGTCATATACCCCGTCGACCTTGGTGGCCTTGATCAGCACGTCGGCGCCGATTTCTGCCGCACGCAGTGCGCCGGCGGTATCAGTGGTGAAATACGGGTTTCCGGTGCCCGCACCCAGAATCAGCACACGATCCTTTTCCAGGTGGCGAATCGCGCGCAGGCGGATGTACGGCTCAGCCACCGAACGGATTTCCAACGCCGTCTGCACACGCGCCGAAACGCCGATGCGCTCGAACGCGTCACGCAACGCCAGTGAGTTCATCACCGTCGCCAGCATCCCGATGTGATCGGCCGTGGTGCGATCCATCCCCAGGGCAATGCCGTCCTTGCCACGCCAGAAATTGCCGGCACCGAGCACGATGGCGACCTGCACGCCCAGATCACGCACAGCCTGCACCTTGCGCGCCAGCTCTTCAGCCAGCACAGGCTGAATGCCCATCCCGCCGGGGCCAGCGAATGCCTCACCCCCCAGCTTCAACAGAATGCGTTTGTATTTCACTGTGCTCACGGCTTTCCTCCGTTGCCTCATGCACACCCCACCAGGCGCGCACAACGCAAATCAACAACTCAGCTCCTATGAAATCCACCTCAAATCACTCGCCTTCACACCCCTTCGGACATCAGGCAAACGATTTGGAGGATTTCACCGGCCTCAGGGCTGAACAGTGACCATACGCAACTACTCAGGCCGACTTTGGTCCAATTCCTCAAATCACACCAGCATGATTCGAGCT
>CAXNFZ010000174.1:0-6329 GCA_964201495.1 Chloroflexota bacterium
TCGACATATTCGACGCGCACCGTGTGCACGCCAGGAGTCAGCGTGAAGTCGGCGACGAACGTGCGATACGACTGCGGGCGCCATTCGTTCATCACCAGCTGGTCGTCGATGAAGACGCGGACGCCATCGTCGACCTGCGCCACCACACGGTAATTGCCGCCGACGAAGTCCCGCGACTGCACGAAGCGCGCGCTGAACAGATCCTTCTGCACATTGGATGCCGGCGAACCAAGACCCCAGTTGAAATTAATGTCCTTGGTGCGACCGACCTTCACAGGCGATCCGGACAAATCACCATTGTTGAAGTAATCCGCACTCCAGTCTTGGCTCTGAGCCGGCGGCTGCGAAATTGCGCCCGGCTCCGCCCCAACCTTCAGGTAATTGAACTTCACCATCGCCACGCCGGTCTTTTCAACATAATCCAGGCGCACCTGACGCGTTCCCGCCGGCACGCTCACCTCGACCGCCTTCGAGACCTCACCTTCGTAGCCGTACTGATCAAGCACCAGCGTGCCGTCGACGTACAAACGAAAGCCGTCATCCGCCTGCACGCCAAACCGATAAATACCGGCGGTGAAGGCGATATTCCGCGTCCAGCGCGCCGAGAAATTGTCGGCGAACACGCGGGACGAATCCGGCGATCCATAACCCCAGTTATGACTCAGCGCCGAGTCGGTCCGCTTGAGGACCGGCGATCCTGACTGGTCGGTGTTGTTCCAGAACTCCGCCGCCCACGGGCCAGCAGCCTGCGGCGCCGTGCTGCCGGGCGCTGCTGCAGGCGGAGGCGCTTTCACGGTCACCGGAATACACAAACGCTGACCGATGAAGATCGTCGACGTGCGCAACCCGTTGGCACGTCGAATCTCAAGGATCGACGAACCGTATCGAATAGCTAATTCACCAAGCTGGTCGCCGTTTTTGACGAGGTACCAGCGACACACTGTCGCCTGCGGCGCAGCAGCCGAGGCAGCACTCGGAACGGCTACCCCTGCAAACGCCAGCATTCCCGTAACCAAAACGGTTGCGAGGCGCCGCGCGCGCGCGCCGTAAACTCCGAAATCGTGTGTTCTCATCGTTTTCCTCATGTAGATACGAAATGATTCTAACAGCCGCGATAACTTAGAAATAAGGGGAAAAAGATTGAGAATTTCACCAGTCTAAGGGACCGGGCGATATAATCGGCTCGTTCTGGCCGGCGTTTGGTGCACGCTTTTCAACAGCCGGCTGTGACTTGACCAAAGACCGTCGTTCAAGCCTGCGTTCTCGGCAAATCCCAAACTGTACCAGTCCATTCGCCCGCAGAAGGCGAAACATGCGCACGTGACTCGCGATGTGCATGGGAGTGCGCCGGAAGTAAATCGGGGTCCACCGAGAATTTGCAGCGTACGGCTTGGACAGTGACATACAAATAGCAAATAAAGGTATCTACTCAAGCCTGGGTCGTTATCTCCCGTGAAACACGCTATTCCTCCTCGCGAAGGGAGGAGGAATAGCGTGTTTCGTGCTGAGAAATAGACCGGCCTGAGTAGATACAAATAAAGAGGTATTACGAATGCACTTTCCTTCTCGCACTCGCGCCATCCGCGCCGTTGCTGTGCTGGCTGCCAGCACCCTCATGCTGACCGCCTGCGGCGCGGTGCCGGCCAACGTACCGACACCGACCGCAGTTCAGGCCACGCCAACGTCCGGCGCGGTAATGCCGACCGCCACAGCCGGCGCCGAGGCAACAGCTGAATCCGGCAAAGCGCGCCAGGTCGAAGGGGACCGCCCCTACGCAACCTTCTCTCCACAACAGCGCTCCAACATCGCCCTGGAGCCGCCGTCC
Organism: Chloroflexota bacterium; assembly: GCA_964201495.1. Lineage (GTDB taxonomy): Bacteria > Chloroflexota > Anaerolineae > J036 > Brachytrichaceae > CANJQH01. Next base: position 1,826 of record CAXNFZ010000174.1, read on the forward strand.
ATCACCATCGACGTGACGAGAAAGTACCTCGCCACAATCAAGACGGCCAAGGGCGAGATGATCGTCGAATTAGATCCGTCGGCGGCGCCCAATACGGTCAACAACTTCATTTATTTGGCCAACAACGGCTTCTACGACGGTCTCACCTTTCATCGCGTCGAACCCGGCTTCGTCATCCAGGGCGGCGACCCGGTCGGCAACGGCTCCGGCGGCCCCGGCTACGATGTGCCCCCCGAAATCAACCTCAAGCACGTGGAAGGCGCAATCGCCATGGCGCGCACCGGCGGCCCGGCCGAAACCACGCCCAACAGCGGAAGTCAGTTTTACATCACTCTCGGCGCACAGCCCAACCTCGACGGACAGTACACCTCGTTTGGCCGCACGATCTCCGGAATGGAAGTGGCGATGCAGATCGCAATCGGCGACACGATCGAACGCATCGACGTCGTCGCTGAAGATGGCAGCGATGCGAAAGTTGCTGAACTGATGCCGACGGTCGTCCCAGTGCCAACCGCCATCCCAGCACCCACCGCCGTCCCCGTTCCTGCCACCTGCGATGCTGTTCAGACCAATATCGTCGCCGGCGACCACGTGCGCGGCAACGAAAAGGCCGCCACCACGATCATTGAGTACGCAGATCTGCAATGCCCGTCCTGCGCAGCGCTCAACCCAAACATCAACACGATTTACGAGGCCGTCAGCGACACCGTGCGCTTCGTGTACCGCCACTATCCGCTCACCGAGATTCACGACAAAGCGCTCATCGCATCGCGCGCCGCTGAAGCAGCTCACCTGCAGGGCAAGTTCCAAGAGTTCGTCGACTCTCTGTACAGCTCGCAGCAGAAGTGGGCAACTGTCCCCGTCGAACAGTTCACCGACACCGTCGCCGGCATCGCTGCGGAGATGGGCCTGAACTCGAATCAGCTCATCGCTGACATGCAGAGCGAAGAAGTCATCGCACGCGTCAATCGCGACATCGCCTCCGGCAAGGCACTCCAGGTTGCCGGCACGCCAACGCTCTTCGTCGACGGTCAGCCGCTCTCTACTCAGTCGCTCGCCGACACCGCGGTCATCACCGAACTGCGCTCGTATGCAGCAGAGCGCCAGGCCACTGCCAAGTCCAGCTCAGCCAGCGAATTCCTCGTCGCCGCGCCGGAACAGGTCACGGAAAAAGACAGCCTCTACGTGCTCACCGTCAAAACGACCAAAGGCGATATCGAGCTGACCATCGACACCTCCAGGGCCCCGCTGAATGCCAACGCCGTAGTCTTCCTCGCGCAGAAAGGCTACTACGACAACACGCCGGTGCAGGCGAACGCCGATCAGGTCAAGGCCGTGATCTTCGGCAGCAGTCAGTTCATCGGCAACCCAGGCTTCGACTGCGGCACAGAATCCACAGGCAGCGACTTTTCGCAGGTCGGGACCGTCGCTCTGAATCCGGTTAGCCAGACGCGCAACACCTCGGCGCTGGTCCTGATGTACGAGGCGAATGACCAGTTCAATGGACAGCTCACCGCCATCGGCCGCATCACCGCCGGTCTGGACATCGCCAAGTCGCTGCAGGGCGCTCAGGGCGAGACAAAAGCCGACGAGATCATCTCGATCACCGTCAAGAAGCAGTAATCACTAATCCGGTAACTACTCAGGCTATCCATTTTTCCAACGCGAAACGCGCTATTCCTTCCCCCTTCGGGGGGAAGGAATAGCGCGTTTCGCGGGAACTACTGATTTAGGCCTGAGTAGTTACCTAATCCGTAATCAGCCATTTCGGTCCGTGGTTCCTCCAGCCACCTGCCATTCAGGTGGTCTGGGAAACTGCGGATCGAAAAAAGCGACGCGCGGCGTTGTCCATGTTTACCCACGTACTCCAGCCACGGTTCAGCGACATCGACGTCTACGGGCACGTCAACAATGCGGTGTATCTGACATATCTGGAGGAGGCGCGGGTGACGTTCGGCGAATTCGCCGGGCTGCGACGGCTATACTCCCGCACGTGCAGCACCATCGTCGCCCACGCCGACATCGATTACAAGGCGCCGGCGTTTCATGGCGACGAATTGCACATCGACGTCCGAACCGGCCAGGTCGGCCGCAGTTCCTTCGAATACCTGTATGAGGTGCGCCGACCGGCGACTGGCACCCGCATCGCCATCGGCCGCACCGTGCAGGTCTGCTTCAATTTCGAGCTCAACGCAGTCGTGCGTGTGCCCGAAGAATGGCGCCGTCTGCTGCTGCAGCCGCCCCAACATTCCACTTCGCACTCACTATGACTTCCTCTCCCGCTCTGCTCGCTCTGGAAGACGGCTCGCTCTGGCACGGCATCGCGTTCGGCGCTGCCGGTGACCGCACCGGTGAGGTCGTGTTCAACACCTCGATGACCGGCTACCAGGAAATTCTCACCGATCCGTCCTACCACGGCCAGATCATGGTGATGACGGCGCCGCAAATCGGCAACACGGGCATCACCCACGACGACGACGAAAGCGCACGCGCGTGGGTCTCCGGTTTCGTCATCCGTGAACTCAGCTCGCTCGCCAGCAATTACCGCTCGCAGCAGACGCTCGATGCCTATCTCAAAGATCAGGGCATCGCAGCCATTCGCGAAGTCAGCACCCGCGCGCTCGTGAAGCACATCCGCACCCACGGCGCAATGCGCGCAGCTCTCTCGTCGCTCGACCCAGACCCGCAGCGACTCATCGCCCTGGCGCGTGCCAGCCGCGACATGAACGGCCTCGACCTGGCGCGCGAAGTGACGTGCGCCGCACCCTACGAGTGGACGAGCGGAGCCGAAGTCGAGTGGCATCTGCCGAATGCCCAGCCTGAATCGCGGCGCACCCCCAGCCGCACCACCAGCTCGCTCCGCCACATCGTCGCCTTCGATTTCGGGATCAAACGCAACATCCTGCGCATGCTCGCCTCACGCGGCTGCCGCATCACGGTCGTCCCAGCATCGACGACCGCTGAACAGGTGCTGGCGCTGCAGCCAGACGGCGTGTTTCTCTCGAACGGACCCGGTGACCCCGCAGCGTGCGGTTACGCCGTCGCCGCCGTGCGAGCGCTACTCGGGCGCGTGCCGATCTTCGGCATCTGCCTCGGCCACCAGATTCTCGGTCTGGCACTCGGCGGCGACACCTACAAGATGAAGTTCGGCCATCGCGGCGGCAACCAGCCCGTGCTCGCCGACTCTCGCGTCGAGATCAGCAGCCACAATCACGGCTTTGCCGTGCAGGCCGACAGCCTGCCGAGCGGCGTCGAGGTGTCGCACGTCAATCTGAACGATCAGTGCGTCGAGGGCCTGCGCGCTCCGCATCTGAAGGCCTTCAGCGTGCAATACCATCCCGAAGCCGCCCCCGGGCCGCACGACGCCAGCTACCTTTTCGACGAATTCATCGCCGCAATCGACGGCAGATAAATGGCCGAGGCCGCCCACCTGATGAACACACTCGCCGACCAGTTCGAACACTGGCTCCCCCGCATCGAAGCAGAAATGACCGACGTTGTCGAAAACTGCTTCGACACGCTGCCTGCCGAACTCCGGACGATGCTGCTGTATCACCTCGGGTTCGCCGACATGCAGGGCGCTCCAGCGCGCATCGCATCCGGCAAACGCGTGCGCCCGATCCTGCTGCTGCTCGGCTGTCAGGCCGTCGGCGGCGATCCCGCGCGCGTGCTGCCGGCAGCAGCCGCCGTCGAGCTGCTGCACAATTTCTCCCTGATCCATGACGATATCGAGGACGGCGATGAACTACGTCGCGGCCGGCCGACGCTGTGGAAATCGTGGGGCGTGCCGCTGGCGATCAACTCCGGCGATACCATGTTCGCCATGGCCCACCTGGCGCTGCTGCGCTGCATGGCCCACGGCATCGACGCAGCCCGCGTCGTGCGCGCCATGGAGATCTTTGGCCGCACCAACGTCCACCTCACCGCCGGCCAGCACCTCGACATCGGGTTCGAAAAACGCTCGGACGTCGCTGCCGCCGAATACCTCGTCATGATCGAAGGTAAGACTGCCGCCCTCACGCGCGGCTCGCTGGAAATCGGCGCCGTGCTCGGCGGCGGCAGCGACGCACAGATCGCCGCACTCGGCGAGTTCGGCCGCTGCCTCGGGCTTTCCTTTCAGCTGCAGGATGACGTGCTCGGCATCTGGGGCGATCCAGGGAAAACAGGTAAGGCGGGCAGCGACCTCGTGCACCGCAAGAAAACGCTGCCGACCCTCTTCGCCGCCGAGCGCGACGAGTTCATTCGCCACAACTACCTGCACGCAACGCATGTCAGCGAAGCGCAGGCAGATGTGTTGCGCGAACGCATCACCACCGCCGGAGGCCGCACACACACCGAAGAGGAAGCCGAAAAAGCGTATCGCACCGGTCAGCGTGCGCTGGCTGCCGCTGAGCTTTCTCCCGCCGCTGCATTGCTCGAAGCGCTGGCCCACAGCCTTCTCGGCCGCACCAGCTGACGCCACTTTCTTCCTGGCAAGTGCGTCAGCCGTTTGGGGCGGTGTTTT
>CAXNFZ010000175.1:0-6322 GCA_964201495.1 Chloroflexota bacterium
AATCGCATGCGCGTTGTTGCGTCGTCTATGGCTTGCTCAGCTTGCACCAATTCCTCAATCTCTTCCCGCTTCAACTTGAATTGTCGTGGCTTGCCCATCCCCCTAGTATGCGTCAATTTCATTTCTGAAATCTATAAGAAGCCGGGTACCGGTCTGACCGCAGCCGGCGGTGCCGATCCAAAGTGCGACCATCGCAGCAACGCCGTGGCGCATCAAGGTGCGATTCATTCTGCTGTTCTCCATTTTTCATCCCTGGACCAGCCATCGAGTGCCCTGACCAGCGGCCTACCGCCGGGTCCTGGCGATGATCGCCTCGGCGAAGTTCTCCGCCTCTCGCCGGAAATACTCGTCGCTCTGATGCGACACAGCCATGCCTTGCAGCGTGAGATACGCCATCAGGTTTTTTACCTGCATTGCCACCGCGATGTGGCCGATAACGCCCGCCTGCCCGTAAATCATGCGACTCTTGCCGGCCGAAAGCTTCAGGGTAACGTCCGCAAACGTCGCCGGTCCATAGTTGGCGCCGGTGTCCTTGTCGATGTAGAAGTCCGGCTTCATGAAGGATCCCTGGCTGGCCCATTTATCGAAGATGAGCTCTGCAGCACGAGCATCCGGCAGCAACACGACCAGTGCTCCGTAATTGCCCATGCTGCCACTGATGGCGAAGTCGGGGCAGAAGAACGTGACCACCTGACCAGTCAGCTCCTCGAGGCGCAACGCACCCGAGCCGGCCGGGATGCGTCGACACCCCTCCGGCATGTCCGCGATCGTCGGCAGGTAATCCTGCGGCTCTCCGGTCAGAAGATCCGGCTTCGGCGTCGCCGTCGGCGCGCTCGTCGGAATGGGCGTAACGCTCGGCAGCGGCGTCTTCGTCGGTGAAGCGGTCGGTGCCGGCGTCGCCGTCACCACGACCACGCGTTCGGTGACGCAGGCGGTCGTGGCCATCAATGCCGCGAGGATCGAAACGAATGCACGAATATTCATCACAGTGGTGCGCACATGCGGCACGGCGATGTTCGTACACGTCTTCACGTTCAACGGCTGCGCGAACATTCGTAGTTCTCCCGCGAATTTTCGTAGGGCAATGGATTTCGCCACAGCATTATGTGTGCCTGTGAACACCGTGGCCGACCATCGCGCGCTCGGACATCTGGTGCGCGGCGTCCGCGACGCCGGTCGCGTGCATGACATGACGATCACCGATCAGCTGCGGCAGAATCTGACGGCGCTGCGCTCCAATGGCAATCTCCGGGCATTGCCGAGCTTGCGGTGCAGAAAATTGCTGTCACCGAAGGGGATGTCTCTCTCGTCGAAGTGCAGCCGTCGAGGCTGCCGCATGCGTGTTGCAAAGGCCGCGTTTACATACGGGTCGGTCCAAGGATCGGAAGCAGGCGGTGTTCTCGTCCGTCTTCCGTCCCCCCTTGACACGGCCTCCACCTTTCGATACACTCTCGGGCGTACATCTGCACAGCAATCGTGCAATTGCACACTCAACGGGAAAGGCATGAAGGACACAGTCGTCGGCGTCGACCTCGGCGCATCCAAGATCGCTCTCGGCCTGGTGGACGCATCGGACGCGCTGCTGGACTCGGCGCGTATGCCGACGTACGCCGAACGCGGGCCGGAGCAGGCGGTGCAGCGCATCGTCGACGCCATCGCCGGAATGGAACGCACGGCAGGCCGGCGCGTCGAAGCCGTCGGCGTGTGCAGTCCCGGCCCGGTCGATCATTTCAACGGGATCATCGTCGCCCCGCCCAATATGCCGACTTGGCGCAACGTGCCGTTTCGCGCCATGCTCCACGATGCGCTCGGCCGCCCGGTCACGCTCGAACACGACGCCAAGGCCTCGGCGCTCGGCGAATTCCACGCCGGCGCCGGCAAATCACACGGCGCGCGCGACATGGCCTTCATCATCATCGGCACCGGCGTCGGCGCCGCCATGATCATCGACGGACAGCTCTTTCGCGGCCGCCGCGACGAAGCCGGCGAGGTCGGCCACGTCACCATCGACCGGAACGGCGCGCCCGGCTCGTCCGGCGTGCTCGGCTGCCTCGAGTCGTTCACTTCCGGCCCGTCGCTCGAACGCCGCTATGCCGCACTCAGCGGCGCATCCGGCGTCACCGGCGAACAGATCGTGCAGTTGTACGACGCCGGCGACCGGCACGCCATCGCCGTGCTCGAAGACGCCGGCGACGCGCTCGCCGCCGGCGTCGGCATCCTCGCCATGGTCATGGACATCGACCTCTTCGTCATCGGCGGTTCGGTCGCCCGCGCCGGCGAACGGCTGCTGCGCCCCGCCCGCGCCGCTCTTCCCAAGTATTGTTACAAGCACGTCGCCCCACGCATCACCCTCGTCGAGACCGCGCTGCACGAAACCGGCGCGATCCTCGGAGCGGCGTGGCAGGCCAGAGAAATTGCACATTAACCATTGCACATTTCATATTGAACACGACGCTTTGGACTCAATTTGCAGCGCGCAATGTGCAATGTGCAATGTGCAATTTCAAACGCGAAAATAAACAGCAAAATGAATAAAATCGGATCCCCTTCCCCACGATCGAAAATCGCAGCCGGCCTGTTCTGGGCCGATTACGGCGTCCTCGGCGCCCAGGTCGAAGAGCTCGAAGCCGGCGGCGTCGACTGGATTCACATCGAGATGCGCGACGGCAAGTACATGGATTTCGCCGCGCCCCGCGGCGGCATCGACATCGTCGAAGGCGCGCGCAATCACACGAAGCTCGAAATCGAAGTGCAGCTGCAGATGTGGCGCCCGACCATGGACCTCTACAAGCAGCTCGCCGACCTCGGCGTCAATCTCATCACGCTGCCCCTCGAGACCACCGGCGAAATGACCGCGCAGCACCTGACCTACATCGCCGACCTCGGCCTCAAGATCGGCGTGTGGGCGTGGCAGGGTACGCCGATCTCGGCTTTCGAACAATACATAGACTGGGTCGACATCATCGAATACGAATGCCGCGCCCCATTCTGGAAGCCGCTTAAGGGCGCCCAGAGCCCGCACGTGATGGATCCCATCATGGTCACGAACATCGAACGCATGCGCGACATGGTCGCCGCCGCCGGCCGTCTCGATAAGGTCGACATCATGGAGGACGGCGGCCTCAACGCCGGCAACGTCGGCGAGTTCATCACAGCCGGCATGACCGTCGGCGAATTCTCGTCGCCGCTGCTCAAGGGCCCCAACGGCAAACTCAAACCCGGCACCGGCGACATCGCCAAAGCCGTCGCCAAGCTGCGCGCCGCGATGGATGCGGCGGACGCGCAGAAGAAGTAGATAGTGGATGGTGATAGTGATAGTGGTTCATCAGGCACTATCACTATCTACTATCACTATCACTCAACCTACCACCCACGAAAAATGACCACACGAATCGCCATGATCGGCTACGGCGCGATGGGCCGCGCGCACGCGATGGGCTACCGCGATCTGCAGCATCACTACGCACTGCCCGCAGGCACGGTGCGCGTCGTCGGTGTGGCCACCACGCGTCGTGAAAGCGCCGAGGCAGCTGCGCGCGAAATCGGCGACGCCGATGCCGTCACCGACTACCGCGAACTGCTCGCACGCGATGACGTGCACGTGGTCGACCTGTGCACGCCGCACGACAGCCACGAGGAAATCGTCGTCGCCGCGGCGCGCGCCGGCAAGCACATTTACTGCGAAAAGCCGCTCGCCCGCTCGGCCGCCGAAGCCGAACGCATAGCCGCCGCCGTGCGCACGGCCGGCGTGCGCTGTGCACTCACGTTCAACTTCCGCTACTTCCCGTGCGTGCAGCGCGCCAAGCAGCTGCTCGACGAAGGCTTCTGCGGGCGCATCTTTTCATTCCACGGCCGCTACTTCCGCGCCAGCTACATCGACGCGTCGCGCCCGATGTCGTGGCGTCTGCGCAAATCTTCGGCCGGCGGCGGCGTGCTGATCGACAGCGGCGCGCACGTCGTCGACTTCGCACAATGGCTCGTCGGCGGCATTCGCGAAGTGCGCGCCACGCTCGACACGCCGCATCGCGAACGCCCGCACAGCGCAGGTTCGACCGAACTCGAAACGGTCGACGTCGAAGACATGGCGTTCCTTCAGCTGCGCACCGCGAGCGGCGCCGCCGGCACGCTCGAAGTGTCGCGCATGGCCACCGGCGCCACCAACGACGTGTGGTTCGAAGTGCGCGGCCAGCTCGGCGCCATTCGCTTCACGCTCGAAGAACCGAACTGGCTGTTCGTCTACGACGCTCGCGCGAACGCCGCCACGCGCGGCTGGACGCGCGTCGAGACCGTCGCGAAATACGACGGCGCCGTCATGCCCGACTGGTCGCAGCCGGTCGGCGTCAGCCGCACGCACGCCGAATGCCAGTACCGATTCCTGCGCTCGATCTGGGACGGCAACAGTTCCGGCACACCGGGCATCGATGATGGTCTGCGTGTGCAGCACATCATCGACGCAGCATATCGATCCGCCGCGGCAAATCAGTGGAGCACCATAGATGAGTAACACGATGTCCGTCCCCGTCTTCGTCGGCGACGGCCGCCTCGAAACGCAGCAGCGCCCGATCCCGACGATTCAGCGCGACGACGATGTGCTGATCGAAATCGAGGCCTGCGGCATCTGCGGCACCGACCTCAACATCCTGGCCGTGCCGCCCGCGCACAAGGCCAGGCTCGGCATCGTCATCGGCCACGAGGGCGTCGGCCGCGTCGCCGCCGTCGGAGCAAGCGTGAGCGGCCTCAAGGCCAGTGATCGCGTGGTCATCGCCCCACGCCTGACATGCGGCCGCTGCGAGTACTGTCGCCGCGGGCTCGACAACCAGTGCACGAACTATCAGACGATCGGCACCACGCTCGACGGCGCGTTCGCCCCGTGGCTGGTCGCGCCCGAACGTGCGCTCTTCAAAATCGCCGACCACGTTTCACGCGACGACGCTGCGCTCTTCGAACCGCTCTCGTGCGTCGTCGGCGCATTCGCCCGCGCGCCGCTGCACGCCGGAGACCGCGTCTGCGTCATCGGCGCCGGGCCGATGGGCGCACTCTTCGCGCAGCACGCGCTCGCCTCCGGCGCCGCGCAGGTGCTCATGGCCGACGTCGCTCCCTTCCGACTCGACTTCGCCCGCGACATGCTCGGCACCACGCCGGTCAACGTAAAGGAAGTCGACCTCGCGCAGACCGTCATGAACGCCACCGGCATCGGCTGCGATCTGGTCATCGACGCCGTCGGCAATCAGCTGCCCACGGCGCTCAACCTGGCGCGCCGCGGCGGCACGGTCCTGCTCTTCGGCCTGCGCCCGAACGACACGCAGCAGATCAAGCAGTACTCGATCACGCGACACGACCTCTCGGTCGTCGGCGCGTTCGTCGGGCTGAACCCGTTCGTGCAAACGGTGCAGCTGCTCGAATCCGGCCGCATCGCGCTGAGCAGTCTGATCACGCATCGGCTGCCGCTCTCGCAACTCGCGCAGGGCGTCGAACTCATGCGCGGCGGCACGGCGATGAAAGTGCTGATCGAAATGTAGAGCAATCGTTGCAGGACGCAGCCACCATGGATCCGACCCATCGCACGCTCCTGGCGCGCATCGCCGATCTCTATTACAACGCCGAGCTCAGCCAGGCGGAGATCGGTCAGCGCCTCGAGCTCTCGCGGGTCAAGGTGTATCGGCTGCTGAAGGAAGCGCGCGCGGCCGGCGTCGTGCGCATCCACATCGACTGGCCGATCGAGCGCGCGCGTGATCTCGAACGACTGCTCGTCGAGCGCTTCGAACTTCGTTCGGCGCGGGTCGTCGCTGCGCTGCCCTCGATCGACGACGACACGACGCTCAGCCTGGTCGGCCGGCTGGCCGCGCAGATGCTCGAAGAATCACTGCACAACGGCGCCACGCTGGCGATCTGCCTCGGACGCGCCACGCGCGAAGCCGTGCGCGCGATCGAAGGCGGCCGCGCGTTGCACGGCATGCGCGTGGCCCAGGCGGTCGGCAGCATCCCGTCGAGCATGCAGGCTTTCGACAGCGCCACGATCGGGCGCGAACTGGCGGCGCAGCTCGGCGGCGAAGTGCTCTACCTGAACGCGCCCATGATGGCCGATTCGCCCGAGTCCGCAGAGGTCATTCTGCGACAGCCGCAGGTGGCGCAGACGCTCGCCGCTGCGCGCAGTGCCAATGCAGCCCTCATCGGCATCGGCAGCATCGCATCGAGCACCGCCCGGCTGATCGAGGGCGGCTTCATCACCCAGGCCGACGCCGATGAGCTTCGCACGTGCGGCGCAGTCGGCGACATGGCCGGCCGCATGTTCGACATCAAAGGCGCAAGCAATTTCGCCCAT
>CAXNFZ010000176.1:0-6319 GCA_964201495.1 Chloroflexota bacterium
TACGAACGTCATCGATTGCTCTCCCCTCTCCCCTCTCCCCTCTTCTCTCTCTCCTCCCTCTCCCCTCTCCCCTCTCTTCTCCTCCTCGCCGTCTTCGCACTCTACGCACCGGCGCTCGGCATCGCCCTGCTGCACGACGACGCGGCGAACGTGTTCTGGCTGCTGCCGCTGTCGTGGGCGAATCTGTTCGCCTTCGACGCCAACGCCGGCGGCGCAGCAGCGCGCCCAGTCGCCAACGCGCTCTGGCTGTTCACGCGCGATCTCTTCGGCTGGTTCTCGCCGCCGATCATTCACGCCTGGAATCTCTGGCTGCACGTGCTGAACACGGCGCTGGTGTATGCACTGGCGCGTCGGATAGGGAAGAGGGGAGAGGCGAGAGGTGAGAGGAAATGGGATTCAGGCTCCTCTCCCCTCTCTTCCCTCTCCCCTCTCCCCTCTCTCTCCCCTCTCCCCTCTCCCCTCTTCCCTCTCTTCTCCGCCGCCTTCTTCGCCTTCTTCCCGTACAACTACCAGCCAGTGATCTGGGCCGGTTCGATTTATCACCCGGTGCTGCTGGCCTGCGGGCTGTGCGCACTGCTCGCGTCGCTGCGTGGGCGCTGGGGCGTCGCTGCGCTCGGCATCGCAGGCGCGCTGCTGGCGCACGAGGGCGGCTTCGTCTTCGCGATAATCATTGCCGGTGTGCACATCGCACTCGCCCTGCACAGTCGTGCGCGACCGCCGATCCCGGCGCTGCTGATCGGCGCGCTCGGCCTGGCGTATCCGCTGCTGTTTCGCTTCGTGCTCGGCGCAGCACGCTTCGCCGGTGACGCACCCAACGCGCTCCGCAGCGCCGACTGGCTGCCGAACGCGCTCTACTTCATGCAGGGCTTCGTCAGCTTTGCCTCCGCACGCCTGCGCCCGATCATCGGCCTCACACCCGATTGGCCGATCTGGATCGCCGGCTCGTTCGTGGTCGCCGTCGTGCTCGGCCTCGCCCTCGCCGCACGCGCGCGCCTGCTTCCACTCGCACTCGCCGCACTCGCTGCGTGGGCCGTCATGGTCGCGCCCGCCATCATCGGCCTCGATCGCCAATACGTCGTCAATGGCCCGCGCCTGCATTACTCGGCGTCCGTCGCCATCGCGCTGTTCTGGAGCGCTGCGCTCGTGGGGATAGGGAAGAGCGGATGGGGAAAAGGGAATGGCAAGCAACATGTGCGCGTTCCTATTCCCCAGTCCCTCTTCCCTCTTCCCTCTTCCCTCTTCCCTCTCCTCTTCCTGATCCTCGCCTGCCTCGACAGCGCGGTCGGCACGCGTGAAATTCTGAACGAGTCGCTCGCGGTCTCGCACAGCATGTTCACCGTCGATCGCGAACTACGCACGCTGCCCGAAAACGGGCGCGTGCTCTACGTGAACGCGCCGTGGTACTTCGGCCGCGCGTCGCCGCGCTTCCTCGTCGGGTCCGAGGGCATGCCGATCTACCAGCACGACGGCACGTTCACATCCACATGGATCGGCGCACAAAGCAACACGCTGCGTGAAGCGCAGTTCGTACACCACGAAATTTCGCTCACGCGCAGCGAACATTGGCTGTACGGAATTCCCGGCGACGTCGTCGACGATGCCGCGCTCGCCGCGCGCATGCTCGCGTCTGACGCAATCTGGCGCTGGGACTACGACGCACCCGGAATCCGCGCACGCAAAGTGGCTCGCCTCATGCGTGGCGCCACACAGCCAGCCGAATTCACCGCGCGCCTGCGCGCACCCGACGGCGCCGCCGGCGACGTCACGCTCGTGCGCGCCTCCGCACAGCGCTGTGATGCGGAAATCACACTCGACGTCGAATGGCACGTCACCGCGCCGCCCGCCCCAGGAACCGGCGTGAAGGTCCATGGCTTCGCCGCCGACGGCGCGCAAGTCTTCAACGCCGACGCACCTCCGCTTGCCGGCCTCGTCCCCTTCAGCGACCTGCCCGCCGGCCTGCGCCTGCGCGAGACGCGCACCATCCGCGTCGACCCGGCAAAACCCACGCCCAAAGTCACCGCCCTCGGCCTCTACCGCGCCGGCGATTTCGCCGCGTTCGGGGAAGGGGCGGTAGTTGAAGTGGGAGAGTGTTGGGAAGAAGGTCGATAGTGGATAGTGATAGTGGATAGTGATAGTGGATAGTGGATAGTTAATTCATCCAGCATTTTGAAATTGGAAGTGACTCCAACCGTGTTTCGTCACTCCCTGAGCTTCGTATCGCTGAGCCACTATCCACTATCGACTATCACTCCCCACTATCCACTATCCACTTCTCAGGCGCGATAATTCCCCCGTGGCGTTCACACAGCCGGTCTTCCTGCTGCTGCTTCTACTGTTACCGCTCTACGCGTGGATCGCCCTGCCGCGCCTGCTGCTGCGCGCGCGCGGCGCACGCAAATCGACGATCGACGGCGGCGCACTCGCTGCGCTGGGCGTGCGCAGCCTGCTGCTGTGCTGCCTCATCTTCGCGCTCGCCGGCATGCAGGCGGTGCGCACGTCGGAAAAACTCGCGGTCGTTTTTCTCGTCGACGCATCGGACAGCATCGACGGGGTCGCGCGCAGTGCCGCCCTCGACTGGGTGCGCAACGCACTCGCCGACATGCGCAGCAACGGCGCCGAAGGGCCGAACGTCGCGGACGAAGCCGCGGTCGTCGTCTTCGGCCGCGACGCGCAGGTGGCGCGCGCACTTTCATCCGCACGCGATCTCGCCGCGCCCGATGTACAAATACGCCGCGGCGGCACCGACGTCGAAGGCGCACTGCGGCTTGGTTTGTCGCTGCTTCCCGAAGGCGCCGGCCGCCGCATCATCCTGCTCAGCGACGGACGACAAACCACCGGCGACGCGGCGAGCGCCGCACGCCTGCTGCGCACCGCAAACGCGCAGCTCGACGCCGTGCGGCTGCCGTCGTTCAATGGGCCCGACGCCGCCATCGAAAACATCGAAGCTCCGCAGCGCGTCGCCGTCGACAACGCCATTCCGCTGCGCGTGACCGTGCGATCAAACAGCCCGCAGCGCGCGCAGCTGTCCGTCTTCGCCGGCGACCGCCTCATCGAACGACGCACCGTCAACCTGCTGATCGGCCGCAACGATTTTCAGCTCCGCGCGCGCACGAACGTGCCGGGCTTCACCGCGCTGCGCGCACAAGTCACCGCTGCGAACGACGCGCGCCCGCAGAATGACGCACTCAGCGCCGCCGTGCTCGTCGAAGGGCCGCCGCGCCTGCTGATCGTGCGCGCCGCCCGCACCGAGGCCGATGAGAGCGCGTCACTGCGCAGCGCGCTGCAGGCCGCCGGCTATCTCGTCGATTCAGAAACTGCCAGCGCCATGCCGAGCGAAGCCGCCACACTCGCCGCGTACCGCTCGGTGCTGCTCGTCAACGTGCCAGCGCGCGAACTCAGCCAGCGCGCCATGCTTGCGCTGCAAAGCTACGTGCGCAATGTCGGCGGCGGCCTCGTCGTCGTCGGCGGGCCCAACAGCTACGGCGTCGGCGGCTACTTCCGCACCCCGCTTGAAGAAACCCTGCCGGTAGAAGTTCAGATCAAAGACCCACGCCGCTTCCCTTCGCTGTCGATCGTGATCGTGCTCGACAAAAGCGGCAGCATGAGCACCATCGAAAATGGGGTGCCGAAAATGCGCCTCGCCGCCGAGGCCGCAGCGCGCGTGGCCGAGCTCGTCAAGGACGAAGACGAAGTCACCGTCATCGGATTCGACACCGAGCCCGTCGATGTGATCGGCCCGTTCCCCGGCGTCGACCGAGTGCGCTTCATCCCGCAGATCCTGAAGCTCGCGCCCGGCGGCGGCGGCATCTACGCGTACGAATCGCTGCTCGAAGCCCAGCGCGTGACGCAGCGCTCCACACGACCGAACCGCTTCGTGATTCTGCTCGCCGACGGCAGCGACGTCGAACGACAGGAGGGCGTGCTCGAAATGGTGCAGCGCATGCAGCGCGACGAGAACACCACGCTCACCGTCGTCGCCATCGGTGACGGCCCGGACGTGCCCTTTCTCGAAGGCCTGGCCGAGGCCGGCAGAGGCCGCTTTCATCTGACCGATCAGGCCACCAATCTGCCGACAATTTTTAGCGAAGAAGCCGCGATCGCGCAGCGTAGCTACATCGTCGAAGAGGAATTCACACCAGCACGCGGCGTTGACAGCCCGATCCTTGCCGGCATCGACGCCGTGCCGCCGCTCTTCGGCTACATCGCCGTCTCCGAAAAGGAAGCCGCGCAAGTGGTGCTGCGCGCGACCGGCGGCGATCCGCTGCTCGCGTCATGGCAGTACGGCCTCGGCCGCGTCGCCGCGTTCACCTCCGACGCCACCGGCCGCTGGGCACGCGCCTGGGTGCCGTGGCAGAACTTCGCCAGGTTCTGGGCGCAGACCACGCAGTGGACGATCCTCGAACGCCCCGAAAGCACGATGACGGTCGACCTGCAGCCCCGCGGCGAGGTCACGCTGCTCACGGCCGAGTTGCCGGACGACTTCGCCGCCGCAGACGCGACGATCACAGCAGCATTCACCGACCGGGACGGCCGCACCTTCACGCAGACGCTGCGGCAGGCCACGCCCAACCGATACGAAACAGAGGTGGATCTCCAGCCGGCGAGCGCCTACTTCGTGCACGTTGCCGGGGCGCCGTCGATCGCCGATGTTCTGCTGCCCTACGTCGCCCCCTATTCCCCTGAGTACGCACTGACGAGCGGCGACGAGTTCGCGCTGCGTGGGTGGGCCGAACTGGGCGGCGGCCAACTGTTGACCAATCCGACACAGGCGTGGCAACGCGGAGCGCCGATCGTCGCCGCGCGCAGCGACCTGTTTCCCACGCTGCTCGTCATCGCAGCACTGCTGCTGCCGTTCGACATCGCCGTACGACGCGTCGGTGGCCAGCTGCGCGAAATGCTGCGGCGGCGGCAGAAGCGCCGCGAACCCACGCAACCCACGATGCGCACTGCGCCGCCCCTGGAACCACGGCCAGCTCCCGCCGTCGTCGTGCGCATCACGCCGCCGCGCCCGCCGTCCGTCACGCCCGCTGCGCCATCGACGACCATCACGCCTCGCGGCGCCGAGAACGCCGGAGCGGTGGCGAGCGATCTGCTGAAGCGAAGAGAGCAGAGACAGCGGAGATAGCGGAAGACGCAGGGGGTTCCCGCAGAGGTGCAAAGTTGCAGAGATTCGGACAGATTTCGTAACTACTCAGGCCTAAATCAGTATTTCCCGCGAAATGCGCTATTCCTTCCCCCTTCGGGGGGAAGGAATAGCGCGTTTCGCGTTGGAAAAATGGATGGCCTGAGTAGTTACCAGATTTCAGATTTCAGATTGAAGAAAAAACAAGAGCCTGGCCTGTAGTACGCACTTCAGATAAATAAACTTACAGGCTCGACATCACAAATCTGTGCCGCTCATCCCGCCGTTGAACAGATCGTCGATCTCGCACGCCAGTTTGCAGACGTGGTTCGTAATCACAAATCGCCAGGTCTGTTCAAGCTGGCTGGACAGCACCACGCATTCCGGCAGCCGGGCTATGCAACGCTTCACGAACGGAGCATGCATCGCGATATCGATGTTGTGCGAGCGGCGCTTGATCAACCATGGCCCAACAGTCGCACGAAAGGCCATGTCAGTCAACTTAAGACAATCAAGCGCTCGATGCACAGACGAGCAAATTTCGATCCGCTTCGCAAGCGCATGACTACTCGTGATGGCGCAGTGCGCTGCAAGATCAGTCGTAGTCTGGGTGAACAACACGGAGTTGGTGCTGGCGCAGGAGCAAATGAATTGAGACGAACTAGAAGATGGCAATGAGATCACGACAGCGCCAAAACTGCCGGAATCGGTGGTACTGAAAAGCTGTATCGACACCATGGATGCAGCACACTGCAAAAAATTTGCACCTAAGCCTAAGTGAGTTGCCAAAAGTTCTGGCGACAGATTCGCCTCCCCCGCAAAGCGGGGGAGGCGAATCTGCCGGACAAAACTTATGGACAGGAACTTAGGATGCGTACTGCGCCTTAGGCACTTCCGGCGGTGCGTTGCGGTCAAAAATTAAAGATCGTGATGCGTAAGCCTTAGGGCCGCCGCACAGATCACGAGTAGGCAGCACCGTGGACTTGCCGAGGAATTCAGGGAAGAGAAGAGGGAAGAGAAGCGCTCCCGCCAGTGGTCACGGGCCCGCGGGAGGTGCCGCTGTGAGGGGAAAAAGCAAAAGAAGAATTCTCTGGCAATGACCTACTCTTGCACGCAGTCACCCACGCACTACCATCAGCGCTGACGAGCTTAACTGCCGGGTTCGGGATGGGACCGGGTGTGACCTCGTCGCTCAAA
>CAXNFZ010000177.1:0-6253 GCA_964201495.1 Chloroflexota bacterium
CGGGGGAAGGAATAGCGCGTTTCGCGTTGGAAAAATGGATGGCCTGAGTAGTTACCGACGATGGACATTCTCGATGCGTTGTACGAGCGCGTATCCCTCGGCGGGTTCATCATCGTCGACGATTACGAGTGGAAATCATGCAGCACCGCGATTGCGGAGTTTCGCGCTGCGCAGGCGATCACGACACCGCTGCAGCAAATCGATGGCGCCGGCGCGTTTCGCGTTGGAAAAATGGATGGCCTGAGTAGTTACTCCTGATCACATTACATCCGATCGTGCGGCGACGCTGCGCGTGTCCGTGCTGACGACGGTCTTCAACTGTGAGCGATTCGTGCGCGAGGCGATCGAGAGCCTGCGCACACAAACTTCTGCGGACTGGGAGCACATCGTCGTCGACGATGCTTCGACGGATCGCACGGCGGCGATTGTGGCGGAAACGGCGCAGGAAGACGGGCGGCTGCGCGTCTCGTACCTGCCGCAGAACCTCGGGCCGGGTGGGGCGATGCAGGCGGCGCTCGGGCAGGCGCGCGGCGAGTACGTCGCTGTCCTCGACGCCGATGATGTGTGCGAGCCTGAGCGTCTACGGCGGCAGGTCGAGTTCTGCGCTGCGAATCCTCGAATCGCAGTGCTCGGGACGTGGGTGCAAACCATCGACGAGCACGGTGCAGCGCTCGCAGTGAAGCGCTACACGGAAAACTCCGATCTTCTATCGTGGACTTCGTACCATGTGATGCCGCTTACGCACTCGTCGATGATGATGCGCACGGAATTGCTGCGCCGCGTCGGTGGCTACGATCGCCTGATGTGGACGATGTGTGATTACGACGTCGTCGTGCGCATGAGCGAGGTCGGCGACATCACCTGCCTGCCGGAGGTGCTGGTGCGCTATCGCAAATCGCCTGGACAGATCACGCAGGCGCACGTCCCCCGTCAGATGAACCAGATGATCCTGCGGATTTACAGCCTGCTGCGCGTGCGCTTCGGCCTGCACGCAACGTTGTCGGATGTGCGTGGCTACTACCCTGGTCTTCGAAAAAGTGAGCTGCTGCCGACGTTCGTCGAGCGCTGGATCGAACTGCAGGCCCAGATTTTGGATGTGCACCTGCGCTGGCGGCCGATGCCGGAAGAACGTGAACGGTTATTGCGTCTCGACTGCGCCGGGGCGTGTCGAAAGCTGAGTGAAAGACAGTCCGCCGATTCTGTAGGGAGCGAATTGCTGCTGAGGGCGGCGGAATCGCACGAATGAGCCTGACGCTGCGAGCGCGCAATCGTCAGCCCAGCGCCTTGAAGCGTCGCACGATCTCGTCCTTCTGCGCGGCGTGGTCGACGATGGGAGCCGGGTAGTCCTCGCCGATGACGCAGCCGGCCATGCGCTGCTCCATAGGCGTCATCTCGTGCGGCGCGTGAGTGTGCTTCCCGCGCACGCCGCGCAGCTCCGGCACCCAGGCGTGAATGTAGTCGCCCTCCGGATCGAAGCGCTCGCCCTGCAGGCGCGGGTTGAACACACGGAAGTACGGCTGCGCGTCGGTGCCGGTCGACGCCGACCACTGCCAGCCGCCGTTGTTCGAGGCCGGGTCGCCGTCGACGAGCTGCTGCATGAACCAGCGCTCGCCACGTCGCCAGTCCAGCAGCAGGTCTTTCGTGAGAAAAGAGGAGACGATCATGCGTGCGCGGTTGTGCATCCAGCCGGTTTCCGCGAGCTGGCGCATGGCGGCGTCGACGATGGGGAAGCCGGTGCGGCCGGTGCACCACGCGTCGAATCGCGCGCGGTCGAGCGCGTCGTCGCCGCTGCCCCAGCGCATGGCGTCATATTGCTTCTTGAACGCGCCGCGCGCGGCATGGGGAAAGTTCGCCAGCACCTGCTGATAGAACTCGCGCCAGATGATTTCGCTGATCCACGTTTCGAAGCCTGCCTGATTGTTGAACTGCGCAGCTGCGCGTTCGGCGGTGGCGACGCACTGACGCGGCGAGATGGTCCCGAAGCGCAGGTGCGGTGACAGGCGTGAGGTGCCGTCGACGGCCGGGAAATCGCGTTTGTCGGCGTAGGCGTGGATGCGGCGCGAGTCGATCCATTCCTGCAGCATTTGCTGCGCAACGTGTTCGCCGCCGCGCGGGATGCGCTGGTTCGAAGCGGCGATTCCGAGTTCGGCGAGCGTGGGCAGCGTGAGCCCGCTCACGGTCGGCGTGCGCAGTGGGATGCCGGAATCGCTCAGCGGCTGCGGGCGCGGGCGCGCCAGCCAGGCGCGCTTGTAGGGCGTGAAGACCGTGTAGGGCGTACCGGCGCCGGTCAGGATTTCACGCTCCTCGAAGACGACCTGGTCTTTGAATGCTTCGACGCGCACGCCTGCGCCGTGCAGCGCACGGGCGAGGCGCGCATCGCGCGCGCGTGCGGCGGGCGTGTAGTCCTTGTTGAAGTGCACGGCGGCCGCGCCGGATTCCTGCGCCAGGCGCAGAATTTCGGTGGTCGGGTCGCCACGCCGCATGATCAGGCGTGAGCCGCGCGCGCGCAGCGCTTCGTCGAGCGCCTGCAGGCAGTCGAGCATGAACTGCACACGCGCCGGCGCCACGCCGTCGCCGCGCAGCAGCGCGTCGTCAAACACGAAGACCGGCAGCACGTCGCCGTCGGCCGCGCGCACGGCGGCGTCGAAGGCGGCGTTGTCGCTCAGGCGCAGGTCGCGGCGGAAGATGTGGAGGATTTGCATCAGCCTTCCGCCCCCAGCCGCTGCTGCAGCAGCCATGGAAAGAGTTCGGGTTCTTCGTAGGCGCGCTGCCAGCCGCGATCGTGATCGGCGTCTTCGTACAGCGTGAACCTGGGGTCAGCGCCGCAGGTGCGCAGGGCTTCGACGATGGCGATGGATTCCTTCGGGTTGACGTTGCGGTCTTTTTTGCCGGCGAACACCCACACCGGGATGCCTTTGAGTGCGCACAGTTGTTTGGCGTTGTAGTAGTAGCCGCCGACGACTGAGACGATCGCGGCGAAGCGGTCCTGGTTTTTCATCGCCAGCGCCCACGCGCCGTATGCGCCCATGCTCAGGCCGGTCAGGTATACGCGGTCCGGGTCGATCGACAGCACCGACTGCAGTTCGTCGAGCAGCGCGCCGACGGCGGGGACGCTGCTGTCCCATGCGAACACCGGCGACTGCGGCGAGACGACGATGGCGGGAAAGTCTGCTTCCTGGTCGAGGCGGGCCGGCAGGATGGCGTTGCGCACCCTGGCGATGTCGGCGCCGAGTTCGCGTGAGCCGTGCAGGAACACGATCAGCGGATAGACGGCGTAGGGATCCTGGCCATACGACTCCGGGATGTACAGCAGATATTTCAGTTTTTGTACGCGTCGCCCGGCGGTGTATGTGAACGTATAGGCATGCTGACCGATTGCGTAGCGGCCGTCAGCAGCTTCCGGCGCGGCTTCCGGCGTCGGCTTCGGTTTTTGTGCGGAGGCGGGCAGCGGCGCTGCGGCGCAGAGAACGCAGATCACGACGGTGAGCGCGCGCGATATTGCGCTGTGGAATGTCGTGGTTGTATGTCGGAAACGGCGCATGGTATTCAGCGCTTGCGCAGCCACGAGGGACGCAGCTGCATGGAGTGTAAAAGTGACTTGGGTCGGGAGATTGGGCATGATCTTGCTTGGCACGGCGGATCAGCAGAAACGTAACCGGCCGCCGTGAATGATTCGGGCTGTGGCACGCGGCTATTCTCGCAGCATGACATCGTGGCTAAGCTGGGGGCGCATCCGGGGTTAGAGGCAGATTTAGACAGCAGATTTTTCTCACGCGAAGCCGCGAAGAACGCGAAGGGAAAGAACGGGTTTTCTGGCTGTTTCGCGCGTTCGCTTGAGGACGCTTCTTCGACAACGGAATTCGGACCACTTCGCGTTCTTTGCGGCTTCGCGTGAGACATTTGCCCCCAACTGCGGATGTGACCGCTGCGTGGGCAGGGGGCGCCGTCGCAGCCGGCTAATGCAGTTTGACCCAGCCCGGTTGATTTCCTTCAGGAGCGACCTCGACGTTCGCCACGTCGGCAAGATCGATGGGAGCGGGTGCGGGCTGGTCGTCGCGATTGAGGTGTGTGGAGTCCCAGCCGGCGGGCTTGATGGCCATCGATTCACCGGCGAGCAGGCCGGCGACGCCGCGCTGGCCAGGCTCGGCGGGGAACTCGGGGATCCAGCGCGTCATCCTGGGGGGCTTGTAGTTCGTCGGTTCAGTGTAGGTGCTGAGATAGCCCTCGAAATTGCGAAATACGATGCGATGGTGCGACTGGCTGAGCAGGTAATTCGGCGCCACCGGCACTTTGCCGCCGCCGCCCGGGATGTCGACGGCGAACGTCGGCACAGCGTAGCCGCTGGTGTGGCCGCGCAGCGACTCCATGATTTCGAGGCCGGCGGCGAGGGTGGTGCGGAAATGTCCGCTGCCCTCGACGAGGTCGGCCATGTAGAGGTAGTACGGCCGCACGCGCATCTTCACCAGATCGTGCACCAGCTTGCGCATGGTGTTCGGGTGATCGTTGACGCCGGCGAGCAGCACGCTCTGGTTGCCGAGCGGGATGCCGGCGTCGGCCAGCTTGGCGCAGGCGCGCACCAGCTCGGGTGTGATTTCCTTCGGATGATTCACGTGGATGTTCATCCAGAGCGGGTGATGCTTGCGCAGCATGTCGACGAATTCATCGGTGACGCGCTGGGGCAGGAAGACCGGCACGCGCGATCCGATGCGGATGATCTCGATGTGCGGGATGGAGCGCAGGCCGGTCAGCAGCTCGTCGAGGATTTTCGGATTGAGCGTGAGCGGGTCGCCGCCGCTGAGCAGCACGTCGCGCACCTGCGGAGTGCGGCGCAGGTATTCGAGCTGCTTCTGGTAGTTGGCGCGATTGAAAAACGCCGCGGTCGGGTCGCCGACGACGCGGCTGCGCGTGCAGTAGCGACAGTACGACGCGCACTGCGTCGTGACGAGCATCAGGACGCGGTCGGGATAGCGGTGCACCAGGCCGGGGACGGGCGAGTGCGCGTCCTCGCCGAGCGAGTCCTCCATCTGTGCCTCGAACGCCTGCAGTTCCTCGGCGCGGGGGATGACCTGCAGCCGCACCGGGCAGTCCGGATCCTGCGGGTCGATCAGAGACGCGAAGTACGGCGTGATGTCGACGTGAAATTTATTGGGCGCCTTGAGACCGGCAGTTTCGCTTTCCGTGAGGTCGATGAATTGCGCGAACTCCTCATAGCTGTTGATGCGATTGGCCATCTGCCAGCGCCAGTCATTCCACTGCTCGTCAGACACGTTCACCCAGGGTGCGGCGCGCGGCGTGCGGTCGGTGGGAAGGGAGTACGGGGTATTCATGAACCTGTTTGGGTGCGAAAAAATACTGCACGAAGGCGTGAGTGCGCGGCAGCGACAATGAAGGTTATTGCTCGCGTTTTCGCGCCTTCGCGTGATGCTCCCAGTGGAGTTCTATTCGATTGCTGCGCCCGGGATGGCAGAGGTGATGTCCGCTTTGAGCTGCGCGAGATCGCGTCCGCCGGCGAAGACTTTGTCGCCGATGACGAACGACGGCGTCGACTGAACTTTCAATCGCTCAGCGTCGGCGGCGAATTCAGCAAGCTTGCTGCTGTGGGTGCCGTTGTCCAGACACGAATTGAACGTGTTCGCATCGAGGCTGTTTGCCACAGCCATCAGCTTCAGGCGCGCCTTGCTGAATTGGCCGACGTTCTCGTCGTACTGGTTGCCAAAGAGCGAGTTGTGCATATCCCAGAACTTGCCCTGATCGGCGGCGCACAGCGCAGCCATGGCTGCGTCGGTCGACTCGGTGGTGCCGGCGCGCGACTCGAGGAACGTCAGAAACCGGAACTCGTAGCGCACTTTGCCGCTCCTGCTCAGCGCTTCGATGATGGCGGATTCGTTGGCCGACCATTGTGCTCCGCAGGCGGGGCACTGATAGTCGACGAATTCCTGGATTTTGATCGGCGCGTCGGCCGGGCCGAAGCCGATGCCGTTTGCGTCGGCATTTGCAGGCAGCGTGCGTGAGACGGCCTTCGGCGCCGGCAGTGCTGCGCTTTCCGCCGGCGTCGCCAGTCCGGTCTGGTTCAAAATGACGGCGCCGCCGATGATGACGAGCGCCAGCACGCCGATGACGGCGCCGATCTGAATCATCTGTTTGCGCGACGCTTCCTGCTGTCGTGCTTCGAGTTCCTTTCTCTTGGACATAGACAGAGATGTTAACGCGATTCGTCTGGAAATACAGGGGGAAATAGGCGCAGGTTCAGTGA
>CAXNFZ010000178.1:0-6243 GCA_964201495.1 Chloroflexota bacterium
CACTTTCATGTCGTGCTCGATCAGCAGCACGGTGATGCCCAGCTCCTTGCGCACGTGATCGACCAGGTCCGTCAGCTCCCGCTTCTCCTGCGGATTCATGCCCGCCGTCGGCTCGTCCAGCAGCAGCAGCTTCGGATCCGACGCCAGCGCGCGCGCAATTTCCAGGCGCCGCTGCAGACCATACGACAGGTTTTTCGCCAGCGTGTCGCCCAGCTTGCGGCCGAGGCCGACGAAGTCCAGCGTCTTGCGCGCCTTCTCCACTGCCGCAGCCTCTTCGGCATTCACGCGCGGAATGTGGAAAAACGCCTCGAACACGCTGCCCTGCAGCCGCGTGTGCATACCAACCAGCACGTTCTCCAGCGCGCTCATCTGACCAAACAGACGAATGTTCTGGAACGTGCGGCTGATGCCCAGCGCCTGCACGCGGTCCGGACGCATGCCGACGATCGGCTTGCCATCGAATATGAACGTCCCTTCCGTCGGCGTGTACACGCCGGTGATCATGTTGAAAAACGTCGTCTTGCCGGCGCCGTTCGGCCCGATCAAGCCGGCAATCATGCCCTGCTCGATCGTAAAGTTCACCTTACTCACCGCAGTCAGGCCGCCAAAGCGTTTGGTGATGTCGCTCGCATCCAACAAAATCGCCATATCACTTGCCCTCCGGATACTTCGAGACGCTGGCAGGCACCAGACCCTGCGGCCGCGTGATCATCATGATCACCAGGATCAAGCCGAACAGCAGCAGCTTGTACTGCGTCATGTTCAACAGGCTCTCCAGGAAGTTGTTCAAGCCCGGGTTGGTATTCCACTGAAAGATCGTCAGATGCAGAATTCCGTTGATCACCACCTGCAGCTTGTCCAGCACCAGCAGGTCGATGATCTTGATCACCAGCGCGCCCATCAGCACGCCGACGATGCTGCCCGACCCGCCCAGGATTACCATGCACAGCACAATCACCGAAATCGAGAAGTCGAACGCATCCGGCGAAATGAACGACACATAGCTGCCGTAAAACGCGCCGGCAAGGCCGGAGAACATCGCACCGATCATGAATGCGGTCAGCTTCACGCGCGTCAGCGGCACACCCATCGCACTGGCCGCCAGCTCATCCTGGCTCATCGCCACCATGGCGCGGCCGAGGCGGCTGCGGCGCAGCTGGTGAATCAGATAGATGCTGATCACCACCATCGACAGGATCAGGAAATACCATGGTGTGTAGTTGCCCACCACGAACGCCTCACCTGGCGAGCCGATGGGGCTGATGCCCTGCGTGCCATTCGTCAGGTTGTACGGCTCCGCACATCCGAGCAGACACAGCACGCCGTCCTGGCCCTTGCCCATCAGCCACGCGATGATGCCGCTGACCGGCTCATTAATCCGAATCGCTTCCAGGTTCTTGAACGCGATTGGCACAATCTCGCCGAAGCCCAGCGTCACAATCGCCAGATAGTCGCCGCGCAGCGGGATCACCGGAGCACCCAGCAGCAGTCCGAACAAGGCCGCTGCCGCCGCCGCGATCCAGATGATCAGCATGAACGGCCAGTGCCGCTCTGCGAACTGGGAATTCAACAGCGCCACCGTATAGCCACCGATGGCGAAGAACGCCACATAGCCCAGGTCGAGCATGCCGGAGAAGCCGGCCACGATGTTCAGACCCTGCGCCTGCATGGCATAGATCATGCACACGATGATCGTGGCCATCCACACCGCACCGGTCGCTGCATCGAAGAACGGAAAAGCGATCAGGTAGGCGGCGAGCAGCACAAACTGGCCGACGCGCCCGATGCGCTCGTTCTTCAGGCTGCGCAGGGACGCCAGCACTATCGACGTAAACGTGCCGATCAGCACCGTGCCGATCTGCACCAGTGGCAACAATGCCGACGCTTCGATCAGTTCCTGCTTCGGCAGCAGCTGCAGCACGTTGTTGTGCATCCAGCCCATCGCCGCAGTCACGACGGACATCACCAGACCAACCCACAGTGCGCGCTTCCAGCTGTTCGCACTGCGATCCTGCGCCAGGCCGATCAAGGCGCCGCCGGTCGCCGCAATCACGATCACCGACCAGCGCCCCATCACCAGGGCGAGAAACGCAGTCAGCACGATGGCGAGCAGTTCCTGCCCGCGAAAGATTTTTGTTTTCATGGTTACGCCTTTTCGCCTCCGTGCTTGCCCATGAGACCCGTCGGGCGGAAGAGCATGACGAGCACCAGCACCAGGAAGATCCACGCATTCGTCCAGCGCACGGACAAGAACTGATCCGAGAACGCCGCGAGAATGCCGATCAGGATGCCGCCGAGCGCTGCACCAGTGATATTGCCGATGCCACCGAGCACGGCTGCAGTAAACGAGCGCAGGCCGGCCGTGAAGCCCATCGTAAACACGAAGGTGCCGTTGTAGATGCCGGTCATCATGCCCGCCGCGCCGGCGAGCGCGCCGCCTACGGCAAACGTGAACGCAATCACACGATCGACGTCGATCCCCATGATCTTCGCCGCATCACGATTCTGCGCCGTTGCACGCATCGCCTTGCCCATCTTCGTGTTGTCGATGAACCAGCGCAGCACGACCATCAGAAGGATCGCCAGTGTGATCACCATCACATCTTTGAACGTGATGCGGATACGGCGCTGTGAAGCGGTGTCGGACGTCGCCGACGCCGGCTCCTCCATGACGATTTTTTCGCCGCTTTCGGCTTCCATCGTGGCGATGATGTCCGGCGTCGGCTCTTCGTCGACGATCACGGCCTCTTCACCCTCCACCGGCAGCTCCGGCGTCGCCTCTGCCTCTGGCAGCTCCGGCGTCACTTCAGCATCCTCGCTGACCACAGGCGCTGCTGCGAGCGTGGCGTCGTCGGCGACTATCGTCTGTTCGATCGCCGCGTCAGCCGTCGCCATCAACTCGTCCGGATCCGGCTCCGCTCCGCTCGCCACCTCACCGTCTGCCAGCACGGCAGCCTCCGGCGTCGGGTCTGGAGGAAACACGTAGTCCAGCAGGTTGTCGTTCGAGAACACAGATGGAAAACTCTTCGGCGCAGCGTTGTTCGAGCCAAGAATGGAGAACGCGCTGAACTGCTCACCCGCCTGCGACAGCTTGCCCAGCGAGCCCAGCTGCAGCCCGATGTTCTGCAAAATAAACGACATACCCAGCGCGCTGATCAGCACGATCAGCTTGGGTGCGTTGCGCAACCGGCGATATGCCACTCGCTCAATCGTCACATTCAGCAATGCGCCGACGGCCATTGCCGGAAAGAATGCGATCAACGCACCCCACCACGGCACACTCATGCCGCCGTTCTCAGCCATAATAATGAACGGCGACATCGATACTAGTGCGGTAAAAGTGCCGAGCATGAATACGTCCGAGTTAGCGAAGTTCACCAGCTCGATGATGCCGTAGACCAGCGTATAGCCCAGCGCGATGATGGCAATAATGGCGCCATTCGCCAGGCCATTGATCAGCTGTTGAACCAGGATGCCAGGATCGTTCCGGATCATGTCGACGATCTTCGGAACATCGAGCCCGGCAGGCTGTCCGAACAGCAATACTAGATAAACAATCGGGATTGCCAGCAGGATGCGCCAGATCGGGGATTGACGCAGGCCGGCACGGGAATTAGCGGCTGTCTGCATTTTGATAACACACAGGTAGGTAAGGTAACCGCCCAGAACTCCATCTCTGCATCCGTCTCTGCAACCTCTACGACATTTCATTCCACTTCCATCCCCTTTTTGCTCCTCTTGATTTCTCAGCGAGTGCAGCGGATCAGAAATGGCGATTTGCAAGATTCGTGAGCATGGTGCGGTGAAGCTACAAAAAAAGAGCGCAGCACGCGTTCGGCGAACGTGGCTGCGCTCTTCTCAGCGCCCAAAGTTCTCAGGTCTGGGGACGACGAGGCTCGTTGTAAAACCCCAGACCCAACCGTGCTCTTACTTGAAGTTCAGAGCGCCGGTCTGCACCCAAGCACCCTTGACGACGCGGTAGCCGACCATGCCGGTCAGCGTGGTGTCGCCCGTCGGGCCAAAGGACCAGGTACCGAGCACGCCCTTGAAGTTCTTCGTGACCATGATCGCATCACGAACCGCAGCGCGGTCTGCAGCGCAGACCTTGCTGATCGCATTCAGAACCACGCCGAGTGACTCGTAGGCATAGATCGCGTAGCTCTCGGGCTCGATCTTGTACTTGGCCTCGTAGTCCGCGTAGAACTTCTTACCGGCCGCCGGCAGGTTCTTCTTCGGGGTGCCACCGAGGGTGGCCAGCACGCCATTGGCGATGTCCGCACCAGCCGCCTCGATGAACGCCGTGTCCTGGATGCCATCAGCGCCCATGAACAGCGACTTCACACCAGCCGCGCGCAGGTCCTTGAGGATCTGGCCCGGGTTGTTCTGCGTGATGCCGCCGAAGTAGACCAGGCTCGGCTTCAGGCCGCCGATCTTCGTCGCCAGCGCCTTGTAATCCGCTGCCTTGCCGTCGATGCCGTCGCGGCCGAGGACCTTCAGGCCAATTGCCTTGGCCGTCTTCTCGAACACGTTGGCCAGACCCTTGCCGTAGAGCTCGGTGTCATCGAGGATGTAGACGCTCTTGGCGCCGAGGCTCTTCGCCCACTTCGCCGCAACCGAACCCTGAATATCATCCGCCGGGACCACGCGCGAGTAGTTCTGCGGGCCCTTCGAGTAGTACACGCCGGGCTCGTTGTCAGCCGCACCGGATTCCGGTCCCTTCGTCAGGCCGGGGTAGGTGTTGGCCGGGCTCACCATCGCAATGTTGGCAGCGTTCAAAATCGGAATCGAAACCTTCGCAGCGCCCGAATTCAGGGTGCCGATGTAGGCGATCGTTTCCTTGTCTGCCACGGCGATGTTGGCGTTCTCCTGCTCCTTCGCCGCATCCCACTTGCCTGCAGCAGCCGTCGCATCGTCAAGCGACTTGTAGTCGATCTTGAACTTGCCTTCGCACACCAGTCCGCCCTTGGTCTTCTGCTCAATCGCCATGTTGATGGCGTTGACCATCGCCGTCGACGACGGACCAGCAGAGCCAGTCAGCGGGAAGCTCGAATAAATGCGCAGAACCGCTGGTTCCTGCGCCGTCGCCGGCGCAATGCCCACAGCCATTGCCATCACAGCAGATGCCGCTGCGAAAGATACTACTTTTTTCGTAATCATTGGGGTACCTCTTTTTACTGCTCGATTTGTCGAACTGACAATCTATCACCCCTTCTTCAAGGGGGCGTCCTGGCTGTCAAATTCTAGCAGCTTGAAATGCCTTGTCAATAACATATATTCACGAAAAAAGATTAATCGACTATCTATATTCAGCTCTCCTCGTGGATAGGAGTGCTCCAACCGCAACTGATGAAAATCGCGAAACACGCCATTCCCGGCCCCTTTAGCGGCCTGGACTTTGGGCTTTTTATGACAGGGGCTTGCAAAAAAAGCGGAGTTTTTGTATGAGTCAGTGCTGTCTACAACCAGCTCAAACAAAAACCCCGCATGAAAAATAACACGTCCCGTTCCTCAAAGCAATCGCCTTTGCTCAGCAATATCGATGAACTCTTTGCCGCTCATCACTACGTCTTCCGGCAGCATCGCACATTCGGGGAGTGCGCAAAGCCCAATTGGTATCCGCGAAACACGCCATCGCCCGCCCCCGTCGGGGGCGGGCGATGGCGTGTTTCGCGGGTTTCATCAATTCGATTTTGAGCACTCCCGCACATTCGAACGCATGTGCAAGCTGGCGCGGGGGATGTTCATCACGCTGGGCCGCCATACGGTGACGCAGGCGATCCGCGCCATCGGAGAAGAAGAGAAGGATTGGACCGCATGGTATGACCTCTTCGACGGAGAGCGATTCCGTGCCGATGATCTGTTCGCCGAATTGATCCGACAGGCAACTAACCTGACTTGCCACCGTAGCTGGACTTTGGCCATTTTCGACGGACGCCACGGCTCGCGCCGGCGTCGCCCGGGGCTGGGATGCGGCCGCCTCTCTGAGGCTGTGGACCGATTCCCTGCGGCGCGCCGCTTACCCAGCCCGGACCAACGGTCCGGGCGTGGCATGGGCAAATTCATCGGGGACGCGACGCCGTCGCGACCAGGCCGAAATTCTGCCTAAGGTGGCAAGTCAGGTTAGTTACGGCTTTCCTTGGCTTGACATGACGCAGATTTTTCGGCGGCAAAATTCAGGACGAGCCAGGACGAACCTGAAAGAAGCAGCGTGGATGGGTGCATTTGCCAAAAGGGGCAACTGTT